>JAKAGJ010000030.1 GCA_021815655.1 Deltaproteobacteria bacterium
AGACCTGGGGGGCCGCGCGCCCCACCTCGGCGGCGTAGCGGCGCACGAAATGGGCCACCAGGGCCGGCAGGTCCTCCTTGCGCTCGCGCAAGGGGGGCAGGTCCAGGCGCACCACGTTGAGACGGTAGAAAAGGTCCTCGCGGAAGCGTCCCGTGGCCACGGCCTGGGTGAGGTCGCGGTTGGTGGCGGCGACGATGCGCACGTCCACGCTGATGGGCTGGTTGCCGCCCACGCGCTCGAAGGTGCGCTCCTGCAAGACTCGCAAGAGCTTGACCTGTAGCGAGGTGGCGATCTCGCCCACCTCGTCCAAAAACAGCGTGCCCTTGTCCGCCAACTCGAAGCGTCCCTTGCGGCGCCCCACGGCCCCGGTGAAAGCCCCCTTCTCGTGGCCGAAAAGCTCGCTTTCCAGCAGGGTCTCGCTCAAGGCCATGCAGTTGACCGCCACGAAAGGCTCCTCGGCCCGGGGCGAACGGCTGTGGATGGCCCGGGCGATCAGCTCCTTGCCGGTGCCGCTTTCGCCGGTGATGAGCACCGTGGCCTTGGTGGCCGCCACCTTTTCCACCAGCTCGTAGACCTGGCGCATCACCCGCGAGTCGCCCACGATCTGGCCGAAGCCCTGGCCCTTCTGCACCTCCTCGCGCAAAAAGCGGTTCTGGGTCAAGAGCCGGCTGAGCTTCAAGGCCTTCTGCACCGTGAGCAGGAGCTCCTGGGTTTCGAAGGGCTTCATGATGTAGTCCACGGCCCCGGACTTCATGGCCTCCACGGCGTTTTCCACGGTGCCGAAGGCGGTCATGACGATCACCGGCAGGTCGGGGTGGCGCTCCTTGCTGGCCTTTATCAGTTCCAGGCCGGTCATGCGCGGCATGCGCATGTCGGTGAGCATCAGGTCCGGCTCCTCATCTTCCAAGAGGGCCAGGGCCCGCGCCCCGCTGTCGGCGGTGGCCACCTGGTAGCCGGCCTCGGAGAGCAGGGCGTCCAGCACCAGGAGGTAGTTCTTCTCGTCGTCCACGATCAGGATGCGTTCCAAGGTCGCTCTCCCCAGGCACGAACCAGGGTCTTATGGCTAGGCCGGCCGCCGGCGGGACAGATCAACGATAGCACGGATGGGCCGCGGTCATAAAGGCCCGGCAAGGCCGCGGGCACGCCAAGCCTTAAAAAACAAAATAGCTAATGGTAACTTTTTAAAGTATAAGAAAAGGCCGATGGTAGCCCGCCCCCCAGGGCCGTCTCTCCAATCCAAGCGAGTTGGCATGTTTTCCCTGGACCCCCGCACCATCATCCTGGTCTCCATGGTGATGTATCTCCTGCTGGCCGTGGCCATGGTGCTGTTCAGCGCCTCCCTGAAGCATCAGCGGGGGCCTGGCTATTGGGCGGCGGGCACCAGCGGCTGGGCCTTGTTTTCCGTCTTGTTGTTCTTCAGGGATGTTCTGCCTGATTGGCTGACCATCGTGGTGGCCAACGAGGGCCTGGTGATTTCCCTGTGCCTGGTGGCCCAAGGGCTGGCCCTGTTGTTGGGCCGACGCCGGCCCCTGGTTTTTCATCTGGTGGTCGGCGCGGCCCACCTGGCGGCCTATTTGTATTTTTTATACATGGTGCCCAGTTTCCCGGCCAGGGTGGCGGTGTTCTCCCTGGCCGTGGTCATACTGGCGGCGCCAATGGCCAAGAGCCTCTTGCCCCTGCGGCAGAAGCCAAGCGATCCCACGCGCCTGTTGGTGCTCTTCACGCTTCTGGCCTGCATGCTGGCATTTTCCCTGCGCACGGTGCTTAGCTTGTTTGATACCAGCCAGAACCTGATGCAAAGCCGGGGCATCAACGTAATTTTCCTGGTTTTCTTTCCCATGAGCGTGGTGGCCTTCAACTTCAGCCTGCTGGCCCTGGCCGCCTCGCGGTTTGCCCGCCAGGAGGAGCAGGCCAACGCCAGCCTGGCGCGGACCAACGCCCAGTTGCAAGAGGCGCTGGGCAACATCAAGACCCTCAGCGGGCTCTTGCCCATCTGCGCCAATTGCAAAAAAATCCGCGACGACCATGGCTATTGGCGGCAGATCGAAACCTATCTGCAAGAGCACACCGACGCCGACTTCACCCACAGCATCTGCCCGTCCTGCGCCCAAGAATTGTACGGGGAATATCTCAAAAACAAAAAAGTTGGATGAGCGCCTGGGGCACTCCTCCCGGGCGGCTGACAGGTATCGCCCATGCCAGCCATTGACGAACTGGGTTTCGACCGCTTTCAGCGCTTCCAGGCCACGGCGGAGTTGATCGCCGGCCTGGCCTCGGGCCAGCGCCTAAGCATCCTGGACGTGGGTGGTTTCGACAACGCCCTGGCCCCCTTCCTGCCGGAGCATGACCTACGACCCTGGGGCGAGAAGGTGCTTTCCAGCGGCGGGGGCTTGAGCCTGCCGGACGGTAGCCAGGACGTTGTGGTGGCCCTGGACGTGCTGGAGCACGTGCCGCCTGGCGAGCGCCGCTTCTTTTTGGCGGAATTGGGCCGGGTGTGCCGCCTGGCCTGCGTGGTGGGCTTTCCCATAAAAACCGCCGAGGCGGCCGAAGCCCTGGTGCTGGAACTGACGGGCAGCGCCTGGCTGGCCGAGCACCGCCAGCACGGCCTGCCCGACCCGGCGGAGGTGGAAGCCATCTTGGGCGGGCTGGGGCTGGCCTTCGAGCGCCACCCCAATGCCTGCCTGCCCTCCTGGACGGCCATGATGCTCTTGATGCACGGGGTGCAGGATTTGGGCCTGCGGGCGCGCATCAGCCAGTTCTTCAACCGCCAGTACGCGCCGCTGGAAAACCGCGAGCCCGCCTACCGCTACATCTACGTGTGCCGGCCCAGCCAGCCCTAGCCCGCCGCCCTGAGACGCACCTCCACGCGAGCCCCGCCGCCGGCGGCCTGTCCCACCTCCACCCGGCCCCGGTGGCCGGCCACGATGCTGCTGACAATGGAAAGCCCCAGGCCGGTGCCCTTCTCCTTGGTGGTGAAGAAGGGATCGAAGAGCCGCCCGGCGGCCTCGGGCTCGAAGCCCGGTCCGCTGTCCTCCACGGCGATTACCACCCACTGGCGCCCGCCGGCCTCGGCCTGGCTGGTGGAGACGGTCAGCGTACCGCCGCCCTGCTCCTCCATGGCCTGGATGGCGTTGTTGAAGATGTTCAGGAAGGCGCGGTAGAGCAGGTCCGAGTCGCCCAGGGCCGGCAGGGGGCGGGTGCTGAAACGGCGCACCACCTCCACGCCGGCCCGCTGGGCCTCGGGAGCCAGGGCCGAGAGGTTGCGTTCCAACACCTCCTCGGCCAAGAGCGGGCGCAGCTCCGGGTTCTGGGGCCGGGCGAAGTCCAGGAACTCGGTGACGATGCGGTTGAGCCGCGATGACTCCTCCACGATCACCTGGGCCAGGGGGCGCTGCTTGGGCTCCACGCGGCTGCCCAGAAGCTCGGCGGTGGAGCGCACGATGCCGAGCGGGTTTCTGATCTCGTGCGCCACGCCGGCGATCATGCGCCCCAGGGCCGCCAGGCGCTCGGAGTGATGCAGTTGCTCCTCCAGGGAGGCCTGCAAGGCCGCGCGCAGGCCCATGATGCGCTGGCCGCGGATGACGATGGTGCGCAGGATCACGAACAACAGCACCATCATGCCCACCAGCATGCCCACGATGAACAGCTGGTCGCGCCATATCTCCTTGAAATCCTCGCTCACGTCCAGGGTGATCTCGAAGACGGCCCGGGCCGGCCCCAACTCCGAGGTGAGCCTGCGCTCGTCGCGCAGGGGGATGAAGGTCTTGAGCACCATGGGCCGGTGGCCGCCCAGTTCCAGAAACTCCAGGGGCGGCTCCAGCAGGCTGGCGTGGGAGCCGGTCACGGCGGTGCGGAAGGCGGCGCCGGCGGCGCCCAGGCGGCTGATGTAGTCGGGTTGGGTGGAGTAGATGATGTTGCCTTCCAGGTCCAGGATGTTGACCTGCAAGACCTGGAAGGAGTGGATGGTGTTCCTGACCACGGCGTCCAGCAGGCTGAACTGGGAGGGCTGCCCCACGTTGATGCCGCCGTAGTCGCGCAGGGCCGGCACCACGAAGCGCACCATAACTTGGTGGTTGAGGTTCTCGGCCAGCAAGAGGGCGTATTGCTCGCGCTTGTGCAGCACAAGTTGGGCGGCGCGCTGGCTGACCACCGAGGAGATGGCCAGGGTGAATAGCAGGATGATGACCAGGCTGGTCACCGAGAAATACTTGACCAGTTGGAAAGGCTTCTGCTGGGCCGGGTCGCTGGCGGCCTCCGGCGGCGCCAGCACCATCACCGCGCTTTTGCTGTTTTCAGCCACCGGCCTGCCCGCCGCCTAGATCAGGTACCGGGCGCCAGGGTCCAAGGCCTGTAGGCGCTTCTTCTGCTCCGCGAAACCGCTGCGCCCCATGAGGCCGTAGGTGAGGTGCTTGCTTAGCTCCACGCCGGGCTGGTCCAGGGGGTTGATCTCCAGCATGGCCCCGGCGGCCACGGTGGCCGCCTCCAACAGGAATATAAGCTGGCCCATGACCTGGGCGTCCAGGCGGGGCAGGCGCAGGCCAAGGGATGGCCGCCCCTGGCTGGCCAGGGCCGCGGCGGTGGCCAAGGCCTCGGCCTGGATCAGCTCGCTCATGGAACGGCCGCCCAGATAGGCCAGGGCGTCGATCTCGGGGTACAGGGCCGGTATCTCCAGGTCGGCGCCGTAGTTGGCCAGGGTGAGGAAGCAGACCAGCTTGTCCTGGGGGCCTTCCATGTACAACTGCAATTGGCTGTGCTGGTCCGTGGCTCCCACGGCGGCCACCGGGGTCTGCCCCAGGTTTACCAGCTTGCCGTCCAGGGATTGGGCCTTGCCCAGGGACTCGGCCCAAAGCTGGGCGAACCACTGGGCCAGGCCCAACAAGTCGCTGACATAGGGCATCATCACCAGGATGTTGCGCCCTGCCCGCTGCATGGCCACGGCTAAACTGGCGAACATGTAGGCCGGGTTCTCCAGCAGGGAGGCCTTCTGGCAGCGCCCGGCCATCTCGGCGGCGCCGGCCAGCAGGGCGGCCACGTCGTGGCCGGCGCAGGCCAGGGGAAGAAGCCCCACGGCCGAGAGCACCGAATAGCGGCCGCCCACGTTGGGCGGCACGTTGAGCACCCGGAAGGGCTCGCGGCTGGCCAAGAGGCGCAGGTTGCCCTTTTCGGGGTCAGTGGTAAAGACGATGCGCTCCCGGGCCTCCTTGGGGCCCAAGGCCCGCTCCAGGCGCTCCAGTACCACCAAAAACTGGGACATGGTTTCGGCCGTGGAGCCGCTCTTGCTCACCACGTTGAAGACGGTGCGCTTGAGGTCCAGGCCGCCCAGCAGGCTGCAAAACATCCGCGGATCGGAGTTGTCGGCCACGAACAGGCGCATACCGTTGTTTTTGCAGGGCAGGGATTGGCGGAATACCCCGGACAGAGCCATGTCCACGGCCGTGGCCCCCAGGGCGCTGCCGCCGATGCCCAGCACCACCAGATTGTCGGCCAGGCTTTTAAGGCGCGCGGCCTCGCTGGTGATGGCCGCCAGGTCCTCCGGGGGCATGGCCGGCAAATCCCAGAAGCCCAGCACCCCTTCCTTACGCTGCCCGGCGAGCCTGGCGTGGGCCCGGTCCACTTGGGCTTGCAGGGATTTGAGCGCCGCCAACTCCAGGCCGTGGCCCTTGCCCAGGGCCTCGCTCAGGCAAAACGCGTAATCCAGGCGCAGGGTTTGCTCGGACATGGACACTCCTTTGGCGTGGTCAGGTTTGCCAAACCGCCGGGCCGACCATGCCGGCCCCCCAGCGGCCCGCATCGGCTGCTCAGGTGATTTTGATTATACGTGGCCATAGGTTGACAAACAAGCGCCGGAAAATTGACAAAACTTTTTGGGCGGGCTATCATGAAAGCCTACTGCGGTTTGTGCTGATGTGAAGCCGCGCCTTTCCTCGGAGGTCCCTGTGCAGGAGATGTTGGATCAGCTGGCGGACCAGGTATTAGATCTGGATGCTCAAGAACTCAAAGCCCTGCTGCCGGAAATCCAGGCCCGCATGGATCAACTGGACCACTCCCGGGAGTGGGAGCGCTCGGTGGTGGCCTTCTTCATCATCAACGCGCTGAGAGTCAAGGATAACCTGGCCCATCAGGGCCGCCGTCCCGACATGCTGCCCCAGGAAGGCGCCCGCCTGCGCCTGGTCAAGTAGAGCCGCCCTCCCCGCCCTTGTTCTGCCGCAGTCTGGCCTTGGCCCGCGAAAGCTCACGCAGCCGCTCGCGCAGGAGCTTCTCGCGGCCGCGCTCCGTGGGCTGATAGTAGCGCCGGCCCTCCAGGGCCGGGGGCAGGTATTCCTGCCCCACCACCGCGTCCTGAAAATCGTGGGGATACTGGTAGCCATGGCCGTAGCCCAGGCCCTTCATCAGGCGGGTGGGGGCGTTGCGGATGGTCAGCGGCACCTCCAGGGGCCCCAGCTTGGCCGCGTCGGCCAAGGCCTGGCCAAAGGCCACGTACAGGGCGTTGGACTTGGGCGCCAAGGCCAGGTACACCGCCACCTGGGCCAGGGCCAGCTCGCCCTCGGGGCGGCCCAAGAGGTCAAAGGCCCCCAGGGCGGCCACGGCCTGGTTCAGGGCGTAGGGGTCGGCCAGGCCCACATCCTCGCTGGCAAAACGCACCATGCGCCTGAGCAGGTAGTGGGGGTCCTCGCCGGCGGCCAGCATGCGCGCCAGCCAGTAGAGGGCGGCGTCGGGGTCGGAGCCGCGCAGGGACTTGTGCAGGGCGCTGATGAGGTTGTAGTGTTCCTCCCCGGCCTTGTCGTAGCGAAGGGCGCTCCTGCCCACGGCCTGCTCGGCCTGGTTCAGGTCCACCATCCGCCGGCCGCCGGCGCCCAGGGGCGCGGTGGTCACCGCCGCCTCCAGGGCGGTCAAGAGCCGGCGGGCGTCGCCAAAGGCCGTGGCCAAGAGGTGCGCCTTGGCCTCGGGCTCTAGCCGCGCCTCATAGCCCGCCAGGCCGCGTTCCTGGTCGTTCAGGGCGCGTTCCAGGATTTTGTCCAGGTCCTGCTCGTCCAGGGGGTGGAGCACCAGCACCCTGAGCCGCGACAGCAAGGCCGGGATGATCTCGAAGCTGGGGTTCTCGGTGGTGGCGCCCAGCAGGGTTATCACCCCGGCTTCCACGTGGGGCAGGAAGGCGTCCTGCTGGGCCTTGTTGAAGCGGTGTATCTCGTCCACGAAAAGCACGGTGGTCTGCCCGCCGGCGCGCAGGCGCGCGCGGGCCTCCTCCACCACCCGTCGGATGTCGGCCACGCCGGAGAGCACCGCCGAGAATTCCACGAAGTGGGCCTGCCAGTACTGGGCCAGGAGCCGGGCCAGGGTGGTCTTGCCGGTGCCCGGCGGCCCCCAGAAGACCAGCGAGCTGGGGCGGCCGGCGGCGATGAGCCGGCCCAGGGGCATGTCCGCTCCCATGAGGTGGGGCTGGCCCACGAACTCCTCCAGGGTGCGGGGGCGCAGGCGCTCGGCCAGGGGGCGTCCGCTGGCCTGGGCCGCCTCTCGCTGGAACAGTTCCATCAGGGCAGGCCCCGGTGGGAGCCGTTTCCCAGGGCCAAACGGCCGGCCCGCCAGGCCCGCGACAGACGCCGCCGCCAGCCATCATGCAGCAATATCTCGATCTCCGGCATCAGGCGCTGGGTGGCCTCGCGTCCCAGGTCCATGATAAGGGGCGCCTTGCCAAAGTCCATCCAGTGGATGGAGCCCACGGCCGGGCGCACCACCAGATCGGCCTCGCGTTGCACCAGGCGGGACAAGAGCGCGCCCTGGATGTCGCCGGCACGCAGATAAAGCTCCAGAGCCTGGCGGGGGGTCTCCTCGCTGGCGATCTCACGGTCCACGCACACCGCCAGGAGATGACGCCCACCTCTTTGGCGGGCCTCCAGGGTGGGCACCAGGGCCGCCACCCCGCCGTCCATGAGCAGGCGCCCCTGGTATTCCACCAGGGGCGCCACCCCCGGCACGGAGGAACTGGCCAGCACCGCCTGGCGCAGGGAGCCCTGGTCGATGACCACGGTCTGGCCGCTGCGTACGTCGGTGGCCACGGCCGCGAAGGGTATGCGCGTGGACTCGATGGGCACGTCGGGCAGGAAGAAGGCGATCATGTCCTGCATGAAGCGGGGCTCAAAGACCGAGCTGCCCAGGAGCAGGGACTTGACCATGCGTCCCTGGCAGAAGATGCGCCCCACGCGGTCGCCCAGGCTGGTGCAAACCTTGTCCTCGCTCTGGGCCACCAGGGCCTGGACACGGGGGTCTAAAGCCAGGGATGAGCGCGTGAACTGCAACACGCGCTCGCGCATCTGCTGAGGGGAATAGCCAAGGGCATAGCCGGCGCCGGCGATGGCCCCGGAGCTGGTGCCCACGATGGCCTCCACGCGCACCCCCTTGGCGTGCAGGGCCTCCACCACCCCCACGTGGGCAAAACCCCGGGCGCCGCCGCCGCCCAGGGCCAGGGTCAACCCCGCCTCCAGGCGGCTCATTTTACCCCTCCCCCAAACCGTAATTTCACTTTACAGCCCCGCAACCCTTAGCTATATTTACCCGTCGGGGCCGGGTAGGCGCCAACGGCCGGATGGGACATATTATACCTCTCCAGGCCACCCGCGCTGGCCCAGCCAAAATTTATAGTAAAGAAGGTGATGTCTAGTGCAAGTCCAGGTCGTGGACAACAACGTGGAAAAGGCCATCAAGCTGCTCAAGCGCAAGCTGACCAAGGAGGGCATCTTCCGCCAGCTCAAGGAAAAACGCTGGCACGAGAAGCCCTCCGACGCCCGCCGCCGCAAGCAGCGTCAGGCCCGCCGCCGGGTGCGCCGGCAGATCGCCCGGGCCAAGGCCCGTTCCCGCGGTTAGACCCTAGCTAGCCTAAAAACGCGAGACGGTCGCCCCCCCTGGTGGCCGTCTCGCATTATTTTGCCCAGTCAGGCAAAACATTAAGAGCGGACATCCAGGGCCATCCAGTTGGTCCCCGCCTTGGGGGAAGGCCTTTCCACGGGAGCCGCCGGCCCTGGCCAAGGTCACAGCCTCAATCGACCCGTCTAAGGCCCGGCGGGGTGCAGGCCCCAGAGCTGCCGCCAGGCGAAGACCCCAAAATACACGCCAAAGCCGATAAGGCATAAGGCGCAGGCGGCCACCACCCCCCGGTGCACCCGGTCGCCGAGCCAGCGGCGACCCTTGGTCACGGCCAGGGAAACCAGGCTGTACCAGGCCAGGTCCGAACTGATGTGCCCGGCGTAAAACACCGCCAGGCCCCAGGGACCCAGGCCCTGCTGCCGGGCCATGGCCATGAGCCCCAGACCCACCGTGGCCCACCACAACAAGAAATAAGGGTTGGCCAGGCTCAGCAGGAGGCCGTCCTTCACCGGCGCGGCGGAGCCCTTGAGCCCGCCGGGACCGGCGGCCCCCGGCTCCAGGTCCAGCCTCAGCGTGGGCAGGGAGCGCAGCATGCCCCAGGCCATCCACAGCAGGATCAGCGCCCCCGCCCCGCCGATGGCACCCGACACCATGGGCCGGCTAAGTACCGCCCCCAGCCCCAGGGCCAGGCCCACCACCAGGGAAACCTCCAGGATGGCGTGCCCCAGCACGATCAGGGGGCCAGCCTTGAAGCCCAGGCGGGCGCTGTGGGTGATGGTCACCGCCAGCACCGGCCCAGGCATCACCGCGCCGGAAAGCCCGATGACAAAGGAGGTGACAAAAAGCCCTCCCAGGCCCAGGCCCAGCGAGGTGGCCTCCATGGCCGCCTACGCGGCCGGAGCCTGGTAGAAGGCCAGGTAGGCCTGCACCGTGGAATAGATGTCCGCCTTGTGGGCGATCTCCAGCGGTGAGTGCATGGACAACAGCGCCGGCCCCACGTCCACCACCTCCATGCCGTAGACGGCCAAAAGTTTGGCGATGGTGCCGCCGCCGCCCTCGTCCACCTTGCCCATGGAGGCCGCCTGCCAGACCACCCCGGCGGCGTCCCACACCCCCCTGAGCCAGGCCACGTACTCGGCGTTGGCATCACTGGCGCCGTATTTGCCGCCGCTGCCGGTGTACTTGGTCAGAGTGACGCCGTAGCCCAT
>JAKAGJ010000031.1 GCA_021815655.1 Deltaproteobacteria bacterium
CTGGTCCATGGACTGGCCGGCCTGGCTGGTGATGTCATTGGCCTGGCCCGCGTGCTCGGCGGTGCCCTTTATCATGGAGTTCATCTCCTCCAGGGAGGCCGAGGTCTCCTCCAGGGCGGCCGCCTGCTGGGAGGCGCCGGCGGCCAGGCTCTGGGCGGCGGTGGAGACCTCGGCGGCGGCGGCGGTCACCTGCTCCGCCCCGGCGCTCAAGGCCTGGGCGGCGCGTCCCAGGGGGCGGGCCACCGAGCGCCCCAGGAAAAAGAGCACGGCCAAGAGGGCCAGCAGGCCGGCGCCGGCCACGGCCAGGTTGAGGTTGCGGGTGCGGTAGACGCTGGCGAAGACCTCGTCGGCCTGGATCACCGTGGCCATGGTCCAGTCCAGGCCGCCGCCGCAGGGTTGCGAGGCGGCGATCCAGTCCTTGCCGTCCTGGCTGAAGTGGGCCAGTCCGCTCTTGTGGGCCAGAAGGGCCTGGCCGTAGGCGGTCTTGCTCAGGTCCTCCTTCATCACCTTGGACTTGTCGGGGTGAGCCAGGAGCTGGCCCTTGTTGTCGAAGATCACCACGTAGCCCGTCTTGCCGACCTTGAGGGAATCCACGAAGCGCTCGGTGAGAAAGCCCAGGTTAACCGAAGTGACCATCACCCCCAGCACCTGCCCCTGGTCCTTGAGGGGCGCGGCGATGATGAAGGTGGGCTTGTTGTTGACGCGGCTGATGATCACCTCGGAGATGGCGCTGTTGCCCTGCATGGATTTCTTGAAATAGGGGCGGTCAAAGACGTTGACCTTGCCCACCGAGGGGGCGTCGCTGGAGGCCACGTAAAGGCCGTCGGCCCCGGCCAGGGAGATTCGCTCGAAGGCCTTTTGGTCTTGCAGTTGCCGAGCCAGCTCGGAGTTGGCCAGATGCACGGCGGCCTCGGTCTTTTGCTTCAACGCGTCGCGGTAGACCAGGCGCAGGCTGGACTGCTCCACCTGGCGCCTGGCCTCCTCCAGCCAGACCTCAAAGAGCTGGGCGGCGTTGCGGGCCAGGCCCGTGAGCTCGCCCTCGCGGGAGTCCAGCAGGGCCTGGCGGAAATTGGCGTAGGAGATGGCGGTGTTGGCCACCACCACCAGGAGCACCAAGAGCACCACCGGCACTATGATCCTCGTCTGCAAGCTGACTTTCTTCATGCTGGTTTCCCTTTCGCCGAGGCCGCCGGCCCCTGTGCCCAATTTGGTATGCGCAATAATTTTACTATACTTGGGGTCCGGGAAGCGACAGCTAAGCAGCCTGGCCGTCCCAGCCGGCCGGGAGCCCGGCCGCCCGGAGCTATGATAATACAGTTAACGAACACCTGAATAGCCTTCGCCTAGTTCCCAGGGCGGACGGTGCCTTGGCACGTCTTGAGGGCCCCTTCGCGGCCACCACCAATTATCTATAATATATACTTGATTAGTCCATTAATACGCCGCAGGATCATCTCTGGCCCCGGGGGCGTCCTGGCGCCACAGCCAGGCCTCCCCTTCCCAATAATGGGATATTGGTATTGGCATTAATTAGTATCCGCCAGTCAGCGCGAGCGATTTGCTTCATAACTAAGCTTTATTTATGTATTTTTTATAATTTATAAGTTACACAGTAAAAAATACTTGACGAACCCCCAAATTGCCCGATAAATAATATAACACTATGAACGATATTGCTGGGCCCGGCCCCTCCGCCGGTGGCCCCGCGCAAGCAAAAAGCAACTTTTTCGCCAAGGAGTTCCGCCATGTCCCAGACGATCAAGGCCGACAAGACCCTGGACCTCAAGGGCCTGCCCTGTCCCATGCCGGTGGTCAAGGTGAGCAAGGGCATCAAGGAGGTGCAGGTGGGGCAGGTGCTCATGGCCGAGACCAGCGACCCCGGCGCCCTGGCCGACTTCCCGGCCTGGGCCAAGACCAGCGGCAACGAGATATTGGACACGGTGCAGGAAGGCAACACCGTGAAATTCTACATCCAGCGCAAGGCCTGATTCCTGGACGGCGGCGGCGCCCGCCGGCCCTAGCCCAAGGAGGCCGTGGTGGAAACCATCTACTACCTGGTCCTGGTGCCCATGGTTTACGGGGCCTTTGTGGTCTTCGGCCTGGGCAGCGTCCTGCGCCTGGCGGCCCTGTGGCGCCGGCCGCCCCAGCCCAGCACCCTGCGCATTCACGCCCGCAGGGCGCCGGGCTGGCTGGGCGCCCTGGCCGACAGCTTTCTGCTGCCCACGGTGCGCCGCCACAACCCTCTGTTGTGGGTCTTCCTGATGATCTTCCATGTGTGCCTGCTGCTGCTCATCCTGGGGCACCTGGAGCTGTTCAAACGCTTCGAGGTGTTGCAGGTCATCGAGCATCAGGTTTTCCTGGGCCGCGGCCTGGTGGGCCTGGCCCTGACCCTGGCCCTTCTGTTCTTCCTGTTCCGGCGCTTCGTCTCGCCCAACCGCGACCTCTCGGTGCCCGAGGACTACTACCTGCTCATCCTGCTCCTGCTCACGGTGCTCTTTGGCAGCCAGATGGACTGGGCACGTTCCTGGTACGGCTACGGCGAGCTTACCGTGGAGGACTACCGGGCCTACCTGATGAGCCTAGTGCTGTTGAAGCCTCAGTTGCCCAGCGCCGTCACCGGCTCGGGGCATTCCTTCATGCTGGTGTTGCATGTCTTCTTCGCCAACCTCTTTTTGATCTTCTTCCCCTTCAGCAAGATCATGCACGCCTTTTTGGCCCTGCCCGTCAACAAGCTGCGCCGGGGCTAGAGGCCAGTGCCAAACAAGCAGCATCCGCGCCCCCCGGCGGTGGAGCCACCTTCGCCGGGCATGGAAAGCCAACGCCATGGATGAAAAAACCCGCCAGGACCTGCTGAAGCTCTTCGAGGGCAAACTCAACCAGGCCATGCGCCTGTACCTGGAAACCTGCTCGCGCTGCGGGGTCTGCACCGAGGCCTGCCACGTGTACGCCTCCATGCCCCAGGCCAAGTACATCGCAGCCTACCGCGCCGAGATCGTGCGGCGCATCTACAAGAAGTACTTCAAGAGCCAAGGGCGCTTCTGGCCCAGCCTGGGCCAGTCCAAGGACCTGACCGAGATGGCCCTGGAGGAACTCTACGAGGCGGCCTACTCCTGCACCGGTTGCCGGCGCTGCATGGTCTACTGCCCCTTCGGCATCGACACCCAGATGATAATGTCCATCGCCAAGCTGCTCTTGGTGGGCGCCCACGCCGAGCCCGAGATACTGACCATGCTGGCCGACACCTCCATCGCCAAGGGCGAGTCCTTGGAGATATTCCGCGAGGGCTTCCTGGCCGGGATCAAGCGCCTGGAGGCCGAGGTGGTGGCCAAGTGGCAGTCCCAGGCGGGCGACACGGTCATACCCGTGGACAAGCAAGGCGCCGACCTGCTTTACGTGGCCCTGGCCGGCGCCCACTCCATCATCCCCGCGGCGGCGGTCTTCAACGCCGCCCGGGAAAACTGGACGCTCTCCTTCTTCGAGGCCGTGAACTTCGGGGCCTTCGTGGGCGACCCCACGCGCACCAAGCTGATCCTGGAGCGCATCGTGGGCGAGGCCAAGCGCCTGGGGGTCAAGGAGGTCTGCATCTGCGAGTGCGGCACCGCCTTCCGGGTCATGAAGCAGCTCTCCGGCCCGCAGCCCTTCCAGGTCTCTTCCATCACCCAGGTGCACGCCCGCTATATCCGCGAGGGGCGCATCAAACTGGACCCCAGCAAGAACCCCGAGCCCCTGACCTACCACGACCCCTGCCAGATCGCGCGCAACGCCGGGGTGATCGACGAGCCGCGCTATATCCTGCAACACCTGGCCAGCGACTACCGCGAGCTGGCGCCGGAGCCCATCTACAACTGGTGCTGCGGCGGCGGCGGCGGCCTGGTGGCCCTGGGCGAGGAGACCCTGGATTTCCGCATGAAGTCGTCGCGGGTCAAGGCCGAGCAGGTGCGAAAGACGGGGGCCAAGACCCTCTGCACCGCCTGCGAGAACTGCCACACCCAGCTCAGCGACCTGAATCAGCACTACCAACTGGGCCTGGAAGTGAAGTTCTTGAGCTCCATGGTGGCCGAGGCCCTGGTGCCCTGAAGCAAGTCCCCTCCGGCCGTTGGCCGCCCCTGGGCCGCGGGGAGACGGCCGGAGCCGCATCCATACACCGCAGTCTGAAAAATGGGAGGAAGGGGTAACCAAAGCATGAACAAGATGATCCGCGCACTGGGCGCCTTGGCCCTGTGCCTGGCCCTGGCCGCTCCGGCCTGGGCCACCAACGGCATGAACATGATTAGCTTCGGCGGCCAGGAGGCGGGCATGGCCGGGGCCAGCCTGGGGGTCTCCGACAACCCCGTGGCCATGAACAACAACCCCGCCGGCCTGTCCCAGATCAAGGGGCAGGAGCTGACCTTCGGCGTGTCGGCCCTGATGCCCAACCTCAAGCATGAGGACCGCTTCCACAACAGCGAGGACGGCAAGAGCAACACCTTCCTGCTGCCCATGGCCGCCTACGCCTACCATCAAAAGGACAACCCCTGGACCTTCGGCCTGGGGCTCTTCGGCCAGGGCGGCATGGGCGCCGAGTTCAGCAACCTCAACACCGCCTTCGGCACCAAGGACCAGACCTACACCAACGTCTCCTACGCCAAGGTGACTCCCTCCCTGGCCTATCAGGTCAACGACCGACTCTCCCTGGGCGCGGCGCTCAACGTGGGCTACGCGGCCATGGAGATGAAGTTTTTTCCCAACACCGTGGCGCCGGGCATGTTCTACGGCATGAACCTGCAAAACGTCTACGGCTTCGGCTACGGCATCAAGGCCGGGGCCCAGTACAAGGCCTCGGACATGGTCACCCTGGGCCTGGTCTACACCTCCAAGAGTTCCCTGGACTTCAAGCACGGCGACATGACCTTCGCCGGCATGGGTAAGTACAGCGCCGAGGTGGAGGGCTTCAATTGGCCCCAGTCGCTGGGCGCCGGCGTGGCGGTGCGCCCCACCAGCAAGTGGCTGTTGGCCCTGGACCTCACCTGGGTCAACTGGAAGAACGCCATGGACCAGGTGGACATAAAGACCAACGCCCCCGGTCCCTTGAGCGACGTGCGCTTCAACATGGACTGGAAGGACCAGGTGGTGCTGGCCCTGGGCGCGGCCTATAAGCTCACCGACACCTGGACCCTGCGCGCCGGCTACAACTATGGCAACAACCCCGTGCCCGCCGATCACCTGAACCCCTTGTTCCCGGCCATCCCCGAGCACCACCTCACCATGGGCCTGGGCTACAAGATCAACGACAACTGGTCCCTGGACGCCGGCTGGGAGCACGCCTTCAGCAAGTCCGTGACCTACACCAACAACGATACGCCCTTCGGCCCCAACGCCGTGGAGACCCACGACCAGAACACCGTCTCGGTCTTCGCCAGCTTCAAGTTCTAGCCAGCCTGTACCCGTCCCCGGCGGCGGCTCCCCGGCGGGGGCCGCCGTTTTTTATGGGGCTACAGCCAGGCGGGTTGGCGGTGGACAAACGCGGTCCAGTTGGGCAGACTGCTAGGTATGAGATTGGCAGGCTGCTGAAAAACAGCCTGTTGGCCGGCCAAGGACGGCCCGCCAGAAAGCGCGGGCTCTTATGGCCAAGTTTTTTGGGTGAGTTAGCTGAACTGATTTCGGCTAATGTGGGTTAAAAAGTCCATGGACGGACTTTTCAACAGCCTGTCATGTGATGCAGCCGGTCAAACCGCAGCGTGAGGACTATCCATGCCCAAATACAAAATCTCCCTGGCGGCGGCGGCCTTGCTCTTGGCCGCCGGCCTGGCCTGGGCCGCTGGCGAGGCCATGAGCGTGCAGGTGCGCGAGGGGCAACTTCGCGCCCAGCCCAGCTTCCTGGCGGCCCTGGTGGCCACCCTGCCCTATGGCGAGCGCGTGCAGGTCGCGGGCGAGCAGGGTCCCTGGAAAAAGGTGACCTCCAGCCAAGGCGCCAGCGGCTGGATGCACGTCTCCTCCCTCACCCCCAAAGCCGTGGTGCTGCAAGGCGGGCGGGGCGCCGCGGTAGGTAGCGCCTCGGGCGAGGAGATGGCCCTGGCCGGCAAGGGCTTCAACAAGGACGTGGAGGCCGACTTCGCGGCCCACAACCGGGGGGCCAACTTCGCCGCGGTGAACAAGATGGAGCAAAGCTACCGCTTCGCCCAACCCCAGATATTGGCCTTTGCCCAAGAGGGCGGGCTGGCCCCCAGCGCGGGAGGTGGCCGATGACAGCCAAGCGCCGCAAAACCGCCAAGCCCGGCTGCGCCACCCTGGCCCTGGCCGCTTTGTCCCTGTGTCTGCTGGCCGCCAGCCTGTCCGGCTCGGCCGGGGCCTTCGGTTTGGGCGACGCCGGCAAGCTCTTTGAGGCCGGCAAGTCGGTGGTCAAGGTGGGCAAGGCCGTGGGCAAGGCCACCGAGGAGTTCACCCCCGAGCAGGAATACTATATCGGCCGCGCCGTGGCCGCCAGCATCCTGGGCTCCCAGCGCCCCTTTAACGACGAAGCCGCCAACCGCTACCTAAACCTGCTGGGCCAGACCCTGGCCGACGCCTCGGACAGGCCCCAGACCTTTGGCGGCTACCACTTCCTGGTGCTGGATTCCCCGGACATCAACGCCTTCGGCTGCCCCGGCGGTCTTATCATGGTCACGCGGGGGCTCTTGCGCTGCTGCCAAAACGAGGACCAGGTGGCGGCGGTGCTGGCTCACGAGATCGGCCACGTCAGCCTCCAGCACGGACTGGCCGCCATCCAGCAGAGCCGCATCCTGGACGTGGCCGGGGTGCTGGCCAAGGAGGGGGCCAGCCATGCCGGCGGCAACGTGGCCGCGCTGAGCGGGGCCTTCTCGGGCAGCGTGGGCGACATCACCAAGACCCTGATGGTAAACGGCTACTCCCGGGGCCAGGAGGGCGAGGCCGACGCCGCGGCGGCGGTGATCCTGGAGCGCGTGGGCTACGACGCCAAGGCCTTGACCCAGGTGCTGGCCACCATGGCCCAGCGCTATCAGCCCGGCGGCCTGGACTTCGCCAAGACCCACCCCAACCCCCAGGACCGCATCGCGGCCTTGACCGCCAAGCTGCCGTCCGCCGCCCCCGCGCCGGCGCCCCCGGCCCGCCAAGCCCGCTATCAGCAGGCCCTGGGCCGCATATAGGCCGCGGCAGGACCGGCCCCGACCGTGCGCGTCCCCGCCGCCAGGCTTGGCCAGGGTTTGCTGCTGGGCCTGGCGGCGGGGCTTTGCCTGTGGGGGCTCAGCGCCTGGGGTCTGTTGGAGGGCCTGGAAAACCAGACCTGGGGCTGGCGGGTGCGGGCCCTGGCCCGGCCGGCGGCCAGCACGGCGCGGGTCAAGCTCATCGTGGTGGACCAGGACAGCCTGGACTGGGCCCAAAAGGTCAACGGGCTCCCCTGGCCCTGGCCGCGCCAGGTCTACGCCCCCATCCTGCGATTTTGCCGGCGCGGCGGGGCCAAGGCCGTGGGCCTGGACATCATCTTCAGCGAACCCTCGTCCCTGGCCGGTGACGACGAGGAACTGGCCGCCGCCCTGGAGAGCCTGCCCAGCGTGGGCGCCGCCATGCTGGGACGCCACACCGGCGCGGCCCGGGCCTGGCCGTCGGCGCTCCTGCCCAAGACTCTGCCCACCACTGGCCTGGAGGCCTGGCTAGAGGGCGCCGGCCAGGGGCTCGACATGCCCCGCGCCCTGCTGCCCACGCCGGTGCTGGCCGCCGGCTTCAAGGCCCTGGGCAACGTGGCCGAGGACCCGGACCAGGACCAGGTGATGCGCCGCCTGACCCCTCTGCGGGCCTTTGCCGAGCGGAGCCTGGCCAGCCTGGGGCTGGCCACCTACTGCGCGGCCCATCCCTGCGCCCCCGCCCACGCCCCCGGGCTGCTGCGCCTGGGCGGCAAGGCCATACCCCTGGACCAACAGGGGCGGACCATCCTGCGCTTTCGCGGCGGCCCCGGCAGCCACCAGAAGCTCTCCGCCGCCGCGGTGATCCAGTCGGAGCTGGCCCTGGAGCAGGGCGGCCAGCCCAGCCTGGACCCGGCCCTGCTCAAGGATTGCTACGCGCTCCTGGGGCTTACCGCCCCGGGGCTGCACGACCTTCGCGCCACCCCCACCTCGCCCCTCTATCCCGGCACCGAGGTGCACGCCACGGCCCTGGACAACCTCCTGGCCGGCGACTTCCTGCGCCCGGCCCCGGCCTGGGCCCTGCCCGCCACTCTGCTGCTCTTGGGCATGCTCAGCGGCCTCATGGGGGTGCTGGCGGTCAAGCCCTGGCAGTCCTCCCTAGCCTTGGGGCTGCTCACGCCCCTGCCGGTGGGGCTGGGGTTCGTGCTCTACCAGGCCGGCTGGTGGTGGCCGGTGGCCGCCCCGGCCTTGGCCGCCGCCCTGGCCTTGTTGGGCGCCATGGTGCTGAACTACGCCAGCGAGGGGCGCCAGCGCCGCTTCATCAAGCGCGCCTTCCGCCATTACCTGAGCCCCGAGGTGATCGAGGCCATCCTGGCCGACCCCCAGCGCCTGAGCCTGGGCGGCCAGCGCCGCGAGCTGACCATCTTCTTCTCGGACCTGCAAGGCTTCACCAGCCTCTCGGAGGGCATGGACCCCCAGGACCTGGCCGCCCTCCTGAACGACTACCTCTCGGACATGACCGAGGTGATCCTGCACGAGGGCGGCACCCTGGACAAGTACGAGGGCGACGCCATCGTGGCCTTCTGGAACGCCCCTCTGGACCAGCCCGACCACGCCCTGCGCGCCTGCCGCGCCGCCCTGGGCTGCGGTCAGCGCCTGATAGAGCGCCAAGCCCACTACCAGGCCCGGGCCGGCAAGCCCCTCTTCGCGCGCATCGGCATCAACAGCGGCCCGGTGGTGGTGGGCAACCTGGGCTCCCGCACCCGCTTCGACTACACTGTGCTGGGCGACGCCGCCAACCTGGCCTCGCGCCTGGAGGGGGCCAACAAGCTCTTTGGCACCCCCCTGATGGTTTCCGAGGCCACCTGGCGCCAGACCGGCGACGCCCTGGCCGGCCGCGAGTTGGGCGAACTGCGGGTGGTGGGGCGCGCCGCGCCAGTCAAAGTCTTCCAGCCCCTGGATGCCCAGGATCCGGCCCGGACCGCCCTGGCCCAGGGCTTCGCCCAGGGGCTGGCCCTGGTGCGCCAACGCCAATGGCGCCAGGCCTTGGACACCTTCGCCGCCCTGGCCCCGGACCCCGCCGCCGGGGTCTACGCCGGCCGCTGCCGGGAACTCCTGGCCGACCCCCAGGCCGACTGGGACGGCGTCTGGAACCTCAGCCAAAAATGATGGCGTGCCCGCCATGGGGCGATAGCGGGTCGGTTGGCGTTGAACCCTGACCCACCGCCAACGGCTCCCGTTGCAGGTCATCCCTCAGCCAAAGATGATCGCGTGCCCGCCATGGGGCGATAACGGGTCGGTTGGCGTTGAACCCTGACCCACCGCCAACATAACGTCTCAAAGCCACGAATGCCGCCAGCGCAACAACGAGAGCGGGCGGGGTCGCCCCCGCCCGCCCGGTTTGCCCAGGAAGCCTATCTCCGGGGCTCAGGCGATCTTGACCTCCGCCTGCCGCTTGCTTTGGCGCCGGCGCAGCCAGCCCATGAGCCCGGCCGCCGAGCCGAAGAGCAGCATGCTGGCCGGTTCTGGCGTGGCCCCGCTGGTGGCGCCCACGATGAGGTCCTGATGGGATTCGCTGCGCAGCACCCCCGAGAAGCCCAGGCCGGTCTGGGTGACGTCGGACGCCACCATGGCCTGGAGGTAGCTGGTGGCCAGGCTGCTGATGCCCGAGTCCAGGCCGGAGGTGTAGAAGTTGCCGGCGCTCAGGGAGTAGCTGCCCCCGGCCGAGTAGTCGTAGGTCACTTCCCAGATGGCCAATTGCAGGGCGGTGATGGTGGTGGTCAGGCTGCCACTGTAGGCGTTGCCCAGGCCGGGGGCGTAATGCCCCAGCAGCCAGGCCGCGGCCTGGGTGGAGGCGCTGCCGCCCACCGAGGCCAGGTAGTAAGCGGAGTATGTGCC
>JAKAGJ010000032.1 GCA_021815655.1 Deltaproteobacteria bacterium
CGAGCCGGAGCCGGGGCTAGGGCGGCGGGCCTGGCGCAAGCTGCTGCTGACCACCGGAGGGCCGGCCGCCGGCCTGGAGCCCCTGGCCCGGGGCCTGGAGCGGGTGCTGGCCCACCAGGAGCGGCTCTTGGCCCAGGCCTTGGACCATCTCCAGCCGGCGGCGGTGGTGACCGCCGACGAGCGGGGCTTCAACTGGGAGCTGCCCCTGATCGGGCTCTGCCAGCGCCGGGGCATCCCGGTGATCGTGCCGCCGGTCTCCTATTTGGCCGACCTGGAGAGCCTCCTGGCCTTTCGCCGGGACCAGGCGCACCAGGCGGCCTGCTACCCGGAGCTGTCCGCGCGCCATCCCCGGCAGGTGGCCCTGGACCCGGCCCGCCAGGCCCAGGTGCTTTTCTACAGCGCGCCCATGACCCTGGCCCTGGAGCGGCGGGGGCTTTTGCCTCCTCGGCCCTGGGTGCCCGGCGGCGGCGGGGCCAGCCTGCTCCTGGTGGATGGCGAGCTGACCCGCGAGCGCTGCCTGGCCCTGGGCGCCAAGCCGGACAAGGTGCTGGTCAGCGGCCAGCGCAGCCATGACGAGCTTTATGGCCGCTACCAGGAGGCCCGGGCCTTGAAAGCCGCCGAAGGCGCCGAGACCCTCCGCCGCCTGGTGCTGTCCCTGCCCCAACTGGCCGAGCAGGGCACCCTGGACTGGGACAGCCACTGGCGGGAGATACGCTTTTTGGCCGAGATCCTGGCCGGGCTGCCCTGCCAGAGCCTGATCTCCCTGCATCCCAAGATGGACCCGGCCAAGTATGGCTTCCTGACCAGCGAATACGGTCTGGCCATCGCCGGCCGTCCCTTGGCCGAGGTGCTGCCCTCGGCCCACGTCTTCGCCGCCACCTTTTCCTCCACGGTGGCCTGGGCGGCCTTGTGCGGCATCCCGGCGCTGGTTTTCGACTTTTACGGTTTCAACTACCGGATGTATGATGACTGGACCGGCGTGCGCCTGGTCAAGGACCGCGCCGCCCTGGCCCCGGAATTGACGCGCCTGTTGACGGACCGGGCCTATCACGCCGGCCTGGCGGCCCAGCAGGAAAGCTGGGCCGCGCGCCTGGCACCCTTCGACGGCTTTAGCGGTCAACGCATCCTGGCGGCCATCCGTCGCCAGGCGGGATTGTAGGCAAGACATGGAGGCCCCAGCCATGGCAGGCCAGCACGGCGGGCAGGTGCTGGCCCTGATTACCGCTCGCGGCGGCTCCAAGGGCCTGCCGCGCAAGAACGTGCTGCCCCTGGCCGGACGGCCCCTGATCGCCTGGAGCATCAAGGCCGCCCAGGAGGCGGTCTGCACCCCCCGGGTGGTGGTCTCCACCGACGACGAGGAGATCGCCCAGGCCGCCCGCCAGTGGGGGGCGGAGGTGCCCTTCATGCGCCCGGCGGCCCTGGCCCAGGATGACTCGCCGCACCTGGAGGTGATCCTGCACGCCCTGGCCTGGCTGGAGCAAAACCAGGATTATCGCCCGGAGTGGGTGCTCCTGCTGCAACCCACCTCGCCCCTGCGCTCGGGGCGGGATATCGACGAGGCTTTTGCCCTGGCCCGGGCGCAGGGGGCCGCTTCGGTGGTGAGCGTGCAACAGGCCCCCAGCCCTCCCCATCTGTTGCAGACCATAGACGGGCAGGGCCGGCTCAAGCCCTTCCTGCCCCCCGGGCCGGGCTACCAGCGCCGCCAGGACTTCCCGGCCGTGTACGCCCTCAACGGCGCCATATACCTGACGCGACGCGGGATGATTATGGAAAAACGCGTCCTGCTGGACCAGGAAACCCTGGCCCTGGTGATGCCAGCGGAGCGCTCCCTGGACGTGGACACGCCCTGGGATTTTCACCTGGCCCGCCTGGTGCTGGAGGACCTGCATGGCCGCGCCTGAGCTGAACATCGGCGGGCGCCGCGTGGGGCCGGGGCATCCCTGCCTGGTCATCGCCGAGGCGGGGGTGAACCACAACGGCAGCCTGGAGCTGGCGCTGGGGCTGGTGGAGGCCGCCGCGCGCGCCGGGGCCGAGGCGGTGAAGTTCCAAACCTTCCGGGCCGAGGAAGTGGTCATCGCCGACGCCCCCAAGGCGGCCTATCAACTGGCCAACACCGGCCAGGCCGAGAGCCAGTTGGAAATGCTCAAGCGCCTGGAGCTGAAGCCCGAGCATCACCTGGCCCTGCGCCAGCGCTGCCGGGACCTGGGGCTGATGTTTCTCTCCACGGCCTTCGACGCCCAGAGCGTGGACCTTCTGGAAGACCTGGGGGTGCCGGCCTACAAGGTGCCCTCGGGCGAGATAACCAACCTGCCCCTGCTGGCGCACGTCGCCGGCAAGCATAAGCCGGTGATCCTCTCCACGGGCATGTCCACCCTGGAGGAGGCGCGGCGCGCCCTGGAGGCCCTGGAGGCCGGCGGCGCGGCGGGCGTGGCGCTCTTGCACTGCGTCTCCAATTACCCAGCGCGCCCCCAGGACGTCAACCTGCGGGCCATGGCCACCATGGCCCAGGCTTTCGGTCTGCCCGTGGGCTACTCCGACCACACCCTGGGCAACGAGGTCTCCCTGGCCGCCGTGGCCCTGGGGGCCTGCATCATCGAGAAGCACTTCACCCTGGACCGCGCCCTGCCCGGACCTGACCACGCCGCCTCGGCCCAGCCCGAGGAACTGGCGGCCCTGGTGCGGGGCATCAAGGTGGTGGAGGCGGCCCTGGGGCATGGTCGCAAGGAGCCGGCGGCCAGCGAGGCCGACACCCGCCGGGTGGCCCGGCGCAGCCTGGTGGCCGCCGTGGACATCCCCGCCGGGGTGGAGATAGCGGCCGCCATGGTGGCCATCAAACGGCCGGGCAGCGGCCTGTCCCCCGAGCGCCTGCCCGAACTGCTGGGCCGCCGGGCGCGGGTGGCCCTGGCGGCCGGCACCTTGATCCGCCTGGAGGACCTGGCGTGAGACGCATCGGCGTGGTCACCACCTCGCGGGCCGATTATGGCATCTATCGCCCGCTGCTGCGCGGCATCCTGGCTCAGCCGGATATGGAGCTGGCGCTCATCGTGGCCGGCATGCACCTCTGCCCCCAGTTCGGCATGACCGTGGGCGAGATAGAGGCCGAGGGCCTGCCCATCGCCGCCCGCGTGGAGACCCTGCTGCCCGATGACAGCGCCCTGGGCATGGCCGCCTCCCTGGGCCTGGGGGTGAGCCGGCTGGCCCCGGTGCTGGACCAATTGCGGCCGCAGTTGCTCCTGGTGCTGGGCGACCGCTTCGAGATGTTCGCCGCCGCCTGCGCCGCCGTGCCTCTCAAGCTGCCCCTGGTGCATCTGCATGGCGGCGAGCTGACCCTGGGGGCCATGGACGACGCCTTCCGCCACGCCATGACCAAGCTTAGCCACCTGCATTTGGTGTCCACCGAGGCCTACGCCCGCCGGGTGCGCCAGATGGGCGAGGAGCCCTGGCGGGTCACGGTCTGCGGAGCCTTGGGCCTGGTCAACCTGGAAGGCCTTGAGTTGCTGGGCCGGTCCGCCCTGGAGGTCCGGCTGGGCCTGGTCTTGCAACCCAAGCCGCTGTTGGTCACCTTCCATCCCGTGACCTTGGAGGCCTCGGACGCTCTGAGCCAGGCCGGGGAACTGCTGGCGGCCCTGGAGGGCACGGAAAGACCCCTGGTCTTCTCCCTGCCCAACGCCGACGCCGGTGGGGTGGCCCTGGGCCGGCGCCTGCGCGACTTCGTGGCCAGCCGTCCCGGCGCGGTCATCTGCGACAACCTGGGCACCCAGGCCTATTTCAGCCTCATGGCCATCTCGGCGGCCATGGTGGGCAACTCCAGCAGTGGCATCATCGAGGCCCCGACCTTCAAGCTGCCGGTGGTGAACATCGGCTCCCGCCAGGAGGGGCGGCTCAAGGCGGCCAACGTCATCGACGTGGCCTGCCGGCGCGGCGAGATCAGCCGGGGCCTGGAGCGGGCCTGCTCCCCGGCCTTCCGCCAGGGGCTGGCCGACCTGGTCAACCCCTATTGGCAACCCGACCCCGTGGGGGCCATCCTGGATCGCCTCCAAGAGGTGGACCTGGGGCCGGGGCTCATCAGCAAACGTTTCCAGGACCTCACTCCCCAGGAGGACAGGAGATGACCACGCAGGCTCCGCGTTGCCTGATACTGGGCGGAGGCGGCCATGCCCGCGTGCTCATCGACGGCCTGCTGGCCTCGGGGGCGGCGGTCCCGGTGGCGGTATTGGACCCCGATTCCGCCAAGCAGGGCGGCGACATCTTCGGAGTGCCGGTGCAAGGCGGCGACGAGGATATCCCCGCGCTCCTGGCCCAGGGGGTACGGCACTTTCTAGTGGGGCTGGGCGGCGTGCGCGACAATCGGCCTCGCGCGCGCCTGTTCGAAATGGCCCTGGCCGCCGGACTCAGCCCGCTCACCTTCCGGCACCCCAGGGCGGTTTGCTCCTCGCGAGCCCAGGTGGGGCAGGGCTGCCAGCTCCTTCCTCTGAGCGTGGTCAACGCCGGGGCCCGCCTGGGTCAAAACGTGATCGTCAACACCGCGGCCGTGGTGGAGCATGACTGCCAGCTGGACGACCACGCCCACGTGGCCACCGGGGCGCGCCTGTGCAGCACCGTGCGCGTGGGCCGGGGGGCGCACGTGGGCGCGGGGGCCACGGTCAAGCAGTTGGTGAGCATCGGTCAGGGGGCCGTGGTGGCCGCCGGCGCCGTGGTTATAAACGATGTGGCCGCCGGCGCCGTGGTGGGGGGGGTGCCGGCCCGGCCCTTGGGGAAGCCATGAACGACCGGCGCTACGTGCTCCTGGACCGCGACGGCACCATCATCGAGGAGTGCGAGTACCTCTGCGACCCGGCGCGGGTGGCCTTGCTGCCCGGGGCCGCGCGGGGTCTGCGGGCCTTGACGCGCCTGGGGCTGGGTCTGGTGCTGGTGAGCAACCAGTCCGGCCTGGGGCGGGGTTACTTCAGTGAGGAGGACCTGTGGGCGGTGCATGTGCGCCTGCGCCAGCTCTTGACCGCCGAGGGCATTCGGTTGGACGGGTCCTACTATTGCCCGCACGTACCCGAGGAGGGCTGCGGCTGCCGCAAGCCGGCCCCGGGGCTCATTGAGCAGGCCGCGGCCGAGCTGGGCTTCGACGCGCGCCGCTGCTTCGTCATAGGCGACAAGCGCTGCGACGTGGAGCTGGGGCTGGCCGTGGGGGCGCAAAGCATCCTGGTGCGCACCGGCCACGGCCGGCGCGAGGAGATGGTGCCGGGGCCTGCCCCCCATCACGTGGTGGACGACCTGGAGCAGGCGGCAAGGATCATTGCCGTGCTGCTGGATGAGCCCCAGGTATGACCAGCCGGACGCGGGACGCCGCCATCCTGGGGGGCATCCTGGCCCTGGCCGCGGCCATGGCCGTGCCCCTGGTGCTGAAAAACCCCAACCTGGGTTCCGACTCCCTGCGCTGTCTGCTGCCCATGCACAACCTCATGGCCGGCCAGGGCTACAGCATCTCCGGCCAGACCCAGATCACCTACCCGCCGGGCTTCGGCATCCTGGCCTACCTGGTCTTTCTTCTGTGCCGCGACATCGAGCTTTCGGGCATGCTGGTGAACCTGGCCTCCTACCTGCTGTTGCCGCCTTTGCTCTACGCCTGCGCCAAGCAGGCCTTTGGCCGCCGGGCCGGGCTGCTGGCCGCCTTCCTTGGTGCCGTGGGCCCCTACTATCTCAAGTACTCCTGGGTCAATTTCACCGACCTGCCCTTCGCGGTATTGCTGCTGCTTAGTTTCTACCTGTGCCTGCGCCTGCTGGAAGCTGGCCCCGCGCCCTGGCGCGGCGCGCTCCTGGGCCTGTGCCTGGGCTTCGCCTATCTGGTGCGCCCCGAGGGCTTCCAGATCGCGGGCCTGTGCGTGGCCGGTTTGGGGTTGCTGGGCCTTCTGGCCTGGCGGGGACACCCCTGGGCGCCGCCGGCCTGGCCCCGCCATCCCCGGGTGCTGCTGGCGCCCCTGGCCATGGCCCTGGCCTTCCTCCTGCTGGCCGCGCCCTACGTGTTTTTTCTGCACGAGCACACCGGCCGCTGGACCATCTCCACCAAGTTCCGCCAGACGCTCATCGTCTACGGCGAGGGCGTGGTGGACGGCTTCGACACCGCCGTCAAGGAGCGGCGCGAGGCCTCGCCGCTATTGAACGAGGACGTGCCGCTGAGCATGCTGGACTACATCCGCCAACAGGGTGGGAAGTTCCCTCTGCGGGTGGCCCTGAACCTGCGCGAGGAGGCCCGCCTGCTGGCCAAGATGGGCTACCAGGCCTTGGCTCCGGCCCTGCTGCTGGGGCTCCTGGCGGCGCTCAGGCGGCGGGCGCCCTGGGCTGGAGCGCGTCTGACGCCCCGGGGCGTCCGCTTGGCCGGGGCCTTCCTGGTCTTCACCAGCCCCCTGGCCGGGCTCCTGATCTTCTACATCACCGACCGCTTCCTGCTGGGCTACACCCTTTTTAGCCTGATGCTCCTGGCGGCCCTCAACGTGCGGCTGCTGGAGATGCTTTTGCCCCCGCGCCGCCAGGCCCTGGGCCTGGCCCTGGTGGGCCTGGCCGGGTGCTTGAGCGTCAGCGGCCTGGGCCAGGCCCTCCTGCCAGGCCTTCCCCGGGTCTTGCGCCCGCCCCTGGCCTTGAGCGAGGCCCTGGCCGAGCGCCACGCCAACGCCGGGGTGCGCGCCGCCGGCCTGTGGCTGGCCCGGCGGGAGATGAGCAAGGGCGACTTCGTGGTGGCCGGGGTGAAGAAGCTGGAGACGTTCATCTTCTACGCCAAGGGCCAGGACCCCGAGGCGCGCCTTGAGGTGGCCACCATCACCTCCTCCCAGAGCCTGGAGGAGGCGGCCCGCGTCGTCACCCAGGGGCGCGCCGACTTTTTGCTCCTGGACCAGCACTACGTGCGGGATTACCCGGCCCTGTTGCGCCTGTGGCAAGACCCTGGCCTGGCCCCGGGGCTGGGGCTCAGCCTGTGGCACGCCGACCCGGCCGGGCGTTTCATGCTCTTTCGGGCCGCCGGACGCTGAAGCGCCCCGGGCGGGGCGGGGCCAAGGAAATAAGTGTATAGTAAAAATGATCGGCGCTAGCGGCGGCCCGGGGGCGCGGCGCCCCTCGGCGAAAGGCATGGCATGACCCCCCACGACGACCCCCTGTCCTGCCGCCTGGTGGATGGCGGCCCTTGCCCCGAGGACCAGGGGCTGGACAGCCTGCGTCCTTCCAGCCTGGCCGAATACGTGGGGCAGGAGGAGGCCAAGGCCAACCTGAGCGTCTTCATCGCCGCGGCCCGCCAGCGCGGCGAGGCCCTGGACCACGTGCTCCTGCACGGCCACCCCGGCCTGGGCAAGACCACCCTGGCCCACATCCTGGCCGGGGAGCTGGGCGTGGGCATCACCGCCACCAGCGGGCCGGTTCTGGAGCGCCCCGGCGATCTGGCCGCCATCCTCACCAACCTGCAACCCCGCGACGTGCTCTTCGTGGACGAGATACACCGCCTCAACCACGTGGTGGAGGAGGTGCTCTATCCGGCCATGGAGGACTTCCACCTGGACCTGATAATCGGCCAGGGGCCCAGCGCCCGCACGGTCAAGCTGGACCTGGCGCCCTTTACCCTGGTGGGGGCCACCACCCGCGCCGGGCTCATCACCCCGCCCTTGCGCGACCGCTTCGGGGTGCAGGTGCGGGTGGATTTCTACACCCCCGCCGAGCTGGCCCTGATCGTGACCCGCTCGGCGCGCATTCTGGGCCTGGTCATGGACGCCGACGGCGCCCTGGAGATCGCCCGGCGCTCGCGGGCCACCCCGCGCATCGCCAACCGTCTGCTCAAGCGCGTGCGCGACTTCGCCCAGGTGGAGGCCGACGGCCGCGTCAGCCGCGAGCTGGCCGATTACGCCCTGGGCCGCCTGGGCGTGGACCAGTTGGGCCTGGACCGCCTGGACCGCGAATTGCTCGGCGCCATCATCCAGAAGTTCGACGGCGGGCCGGTGGGCTTGAGCAACCTTTCCGCCGCCGTGGGCGAGGAGGCCCAGACCCTGGAGGAGGTCTACGAGCCCTACCTGATCCAGCAAGGCTTCTTGAAGCGCACCCCCCAGGGGCGCGTGGCCACTCCCCGGGCTTATCAGCACCTGGGGCTCTCCCCCAGCCGGGGGGCGCAGAGCCGGCTGTTCTAGGCCCGGCCCGCATGCACCGGGAGGCGCCATGACCATCCGCCGCCGCCTGCGCCACGTCGCCCGCAAGCCCATACCCTACTGGGCCTCGCCGGCGGCCCGCGCCCTGTTCCAGAACATCAGCGAGGCCATGAGCGACGGCATGCTGGTCTGTGATCGCCAGGGGCGCATCATTCTGGTCAACCCCGCCCTGGGGCGCATGCTGGGGCGCGAGCCCCAGTCCCTGCTGGGCCAGACCTGGGCCGCGCTGTTCTTCGATGGCCGCGACGCCAACGACGCCTTCAACGATCTGGTGCTGGAGGTGGTGCAGAACCAGGTCTGCCACCACAACCGCCAGGTGACCTATCATCCGCCCCAAGGCCCGCCCCGGGAACTGATCGTCACCACCGACCTGCTCCTGGATCAGGGCAGCCAGACCCGCGACGCCATCGGCATGCTGGCGGTATTCAGGGACGTCAGCGAGATGAAGGCCCTGCACCACCGCGAGCAGGAGCTGTTGCAGAAAAGCCGGCGATTGTACCAGGAAAAGCTGGAGGGGCTGGAGCATCTGGCCCGGGCCGTGGCCCACGAGATCAGGAACCCGGTGATGAGCATCGGGGGCTTGAGCCTGCGCCTGCTGAACCAGTGCGGTCAGGAGGGGCAACAGGCCCAGTACCTTGAGCGCATCGTGTCCAGCAGCCGGCGCCTGGAGGAGATCGTCGAGCAGGTGGAGGCCTACGCCTCCCTGCCGGCGCCCCGCCCGGAGCCCCTGGCCCTGCTGCCCTGGCTGCAAGGGTTGGCCCAGGCCTACCAAACCCGCGCCCAGGCCCAGGGAGTGGCTTTCCAGGGGCTTGAGGCCCCGCCGGAGCTGGCGGGGCTGACGGCGTCGGCCGATCCCAAGCTCCTGGAGCGCCTCATGCGGGTGCTCTTGGACAACGCCCTGGAGGCCATGCCCCAGGGCGGAGGGCTGCGCCTGGAGCTGGCCCGCCAGGACGACCCCGCCGAGGCCCTCATCAGCGTGACCGACAGCGGCAAGGGCATCGCGCCGGAGGACCTGCCCTTTATCTTCGACCCTTTCTTCACCACCAAGGCGGCCGGCGTGGGCATGAACCTGGCCATGGCCAAGCGCATCGCAGATGAGCATGGCGCCCGCCTGACGGCCCTTAGCCAACCCGGCCAGGGCGCCACCTTTAGCCTGAGCCTGCCCCTGGGCTAGCCCCGGGCCAGGGGCCTCAGGCCGCCTCAAGGCTGCGCCGCACCAGCAGCCGGCAGCAACCCAGGATGGACTCGGCGCCGTAGACGGTCAATTCGTCATGGTAGAAGCGGGCGAAAAGGGCGCGGGCCATGGCCTCGGGGTCCTGCCCCCGGGCCAGGCCTTGGCAAATGCCCTGATGCTGGCGCTCCAGGTTGGCGCGGGTGGCCTCCAGGTAGGCGGCCGCCGCCGGCCCCTGGAAGCAGTCCTGGTGCCCCAGCCCCAGGGCCGCCGGGGCGCGGGCGGCGATGGCCGCCAGGGAGTCCATATACTCGGGGTAGGAGACGAAGTACAGGGGGAAGCCGGGGCGCCCCCGAGTGCAGAAGCCGGCGGAGTCGGCGGCCAGGAGCACGCCCTCGCTGGGCACAAAGCAGACAAGGCCGTCGGGCACGTGCCCCGGCGCGGCCAGGAAATGGACCTGGATATCCCCCAGGTCCAGGACCTGGCCGGGCTGCAACTCACGCACCGGCGGCGGCAGGAGCGGCAGGCAAGCCGGGCAAGGGCCGGCCAGGCCATCGCGCTGGGACACCTGGCTGGAGGTGAAGGCGTCCTCCAGCGCGAAGCGCGCCGCCGTGGCCGGCTTTTGCAGAAAGGCCCGCGAGCCGGGGCTGAGGCCGAGCTCC
>JAKAGJ010000033.1 GCA_021815655.1 Deltaproteobacteria bacterium
GTAGCGCTCGGCCCAGAACGAGCGCAGGGCCTGCAACTGCTTGGGCGATCCCAGGCCGGCATATTCCTCCTGCATGCGCTCGAAGGCCTCGCTGGAGGTGATCTTAAGGGCCTGCAAACCAAAGCCCGAGAGCAGCATCACGGCCAGAAAGATGATGGCCACGCGGTCGGTTCCGCGGTTGATGAGACGCAGGCCCCGCACCTTCAGACGGCGATAGATGATCGCCCCCACTCCCCCCAGCACCAGCACGCCCAGGAAGTCCCGCAAGAACAGCCAGGGCTCCAGGGTGGGGTAGTAGTCGCTGAACAGCCGGGCCGGAATTTGCGTTCCTAAGGCGTGCAGCAAAAGCAGGCCCGTAAAGCCGGTGAAGATGCAAATATGGGCCAGCCAGGCCGCAAAGCTGTGGGCCAGGGAGCGCCGTTGCAGAAAACCATCCAGGACCAGGGCCTTGAGCAAGGTGCCCAGGCGCCGGCTGAACACCACCCGGCCCATCTCCTTCAGCGAGGCGGCCAAGCGCTGGCCGGGGGAATACTGGCTGTCTTCCTCGTCAATGGAAAGGGACAGCCAGGACCAAATTTTGTAAGCCAAGCCTGCCAGGCAAATGGCTATGGCGAGAAAGAGGCTTATTCTGAAAAACATTTGCCGCGCTTACTCTTGCAGTGTTTGTGGAGTCCGCCCAGGTCGTTGGCCAAGGCGGGGGCAAGTGACAGAGTGCTTAAAAAATATATGTGACAACAACAAGTTAGTGGTTACATTGCACAAAAAATCACAAGTTAAATACCATCATATAATCTCGCGGGATCCATGAATGTCTTGCGAGACCACAGCCAGCCCACGCACAATAAATATCTGGAAGTATGAAATTATTTCTGTGAAATATCCCTGGCGCATGTGCCTATGCCACCTATGGCCAAGCACAATTAAAGTTAGCGTCCAATTTTTCCTAGAGGACTTCTTGCAATTGCGCCGCTGAATCCCTGCCTTGTGCGGTCAGGAATAATGCCAGGTTGTCAGGCGGCGGTTCGCTAGCGTTTATTGCACAATAAATACCGACTGTCCACAAAATTTGCGAGGTTACTTATGCAAAAAAATAAAATATACAAGTAGTTATATTAAATCCATAATAATAATAATATATTTAGGCTAACAAGCGGTAATGATGTGATTATTGCACAACAACTACGAACGGCTGCTCCTGATCGCGAGCCAAAATCAGCTTGGGAAGTGGCTAATTTATATCATACGGTAGCCATGGAAATTGGCTTTGGCTCCCTGGCGGGCCTTGGCGAGGCAAAAGCACGCGGGCGGCTTTGCCATGACACGGGTTGCCCGAGGCAAGCCGCCTATTTGCAGCCATAATCAGCAGATACCCCGGTGGACCACCCTGGGGGCCAGGCCTTGGCCAAAACGCGCAGTGCTCGGGTTGCTTCCAGTCAAGGACACTCGCCTGGTCCCCGGAGAACCTTTAGCCCATTTATGTAGCTATGCCAGATAGTTGAATCCCAGCGCCCGCACGCGCCGGCGGCCGGAAACGCCTGGGTGGAGCGCCTGGGCCCCTGGTGGCTGGCTGGCTCATCCGGCCGGCAGGGGCCGCCCAGGGCGCTTGGGCGGGGTCCGTCCTTTTGGTGTGCCGGCGAGAAGGGGAAAAATCATGCCCGGCCGCGGAAGGATGGCCGGCAATGCCGCCAAGCGGGCAGCATGGGGCGCAAAATCATACCTCTACCCCGCGCCAGGCCCGAGGACTTAGGCGGCCTAATTGAATTCAACCCCAGCGGGGTTAGGCAGGAATTGCCAACTATTGCCATGGGCAAAATACCTGCGGTGGTCAACGCCAAGGCGCTTGCTCCATGCTCGCGGCGCGGTTGGTGATGTCAAAGTTTTTGGTGACGTGATTGGCAATATTGGCTTCAATTGATTATGAATGCCGCGAGAAAATAATGATTATGTCTTGATATCCTTGAATATTTATAGGAATGGCCGCCCTCAAAATAATTATCCAACCAGCAGTATGATTAATATGATTATCCAAGTTATACCCATGTAACTTGTCATATATATTACACAAAAAATATTTTTTTGTCTTGCACAAGCGTCGGGCGAGGAGTATGAACTTGTGCAATAGATCGCAAACACGTTGAGAATTTAATGGCGCCCAGGGCCGACAAAGGTATTACTCAACCAAAAACTACTAATAATACTAGTTGTATATGGTATAGAGTTTTGCCCGGCTGATTCTTCGCGCGTTAAAAGCTGGTACTTGTCTGTTGTCAACAACCACACGCTGGGGGAGGAGTCCCAATGGCCTGGGCAGACAAGCTGAAATCCGGGGAATTCGTGGTGGTCGCGGAGATGGAAACACCCAAGGGGGTGGATATTTCCAACTTCGTGGCCCACGCCCGCCATCTCAAGGGCCGCGTGGACGCGGCCCTGGTGCCTGACATGAGCTTTGCGGTGATGCGGCTGTCGGCCCTGGTGGGGGCGACCGTCCTCAAGGAACAGGGGCTGGAACCCATTGTGCAGTTCAACTGCCGCGACCGCAACCGCCTGGCCTTGCAGTCGGACCTGTTGGGCGCCCAGGTGCTGGGCCTGCGCAACATCATGGCCGTGGAGGGCGAGGGCGTGCAGATGGGGGATCACCTCAACGCCAAGCCGGTCTATGACCTGTCGGCGTTGGAGTTCCTGGAGGCGGCCGACGGGCTATGCCATGGCCAGGACATGGCCGGCCAGGAGTTGCTGGGCCGCACCAAGTTCTGCCTGGGGGCGCACATCGAGCGCTGGGGCGACCCCGTGGGCTTGAGCCTTCGCCTGGCCGAAGCCCAGGCGGCGGTAAGGAAGGGCGCCTCTTTCCTGGTGGCTCCACCGGTCTTTGACCTGGAGGCTTTCGCCGTCCTGGCGCGGGAGACGCGCAGCCTGGGCGTGCCGGTGATCGCCTCGGTGCTGTTGCTCAAGAGCGTGGGCATGGCCCGCTACATGAACCAAAACCTGCTGGGCACCAACATCAGCGAGGGCACCATCAAGCGCATTCGCACGGCCTCAGACCGCCCCGCCGAATGCGTCAAGATCGCCGCCGAAACCGTGCGGGAGTTGCAATCCTTGTGCGGAGGCGTGCTGCTGCTCACCGCCGGCTGGGAGTCCCGCCTGCCCGAGATCCTGGAGGCCGCTGGCTACTAGGCCTTCATCAACCATCAAGGGCCAACTGCAAGGGGAATATCCCATGTCGGACAATGAATGCGAAAAACGTTGCAACGCGGTGATGGTGGTGGGCGCCGGCATCGCTGGTATCCAGGCCTCGCTGGACCTGGCCGGGGCCGGGCGAAAAGTCTACCTGGTGGATAAAAAGCCGGCACCGGGGGGCTACCTGCCCCTCTTGGACCGCCAGTTTCCCACCAACGACTGCAACATCTGCTACGTGACACCAGACTCCGCCAAGGCCGGCGCGCCGCTGGCCATAGAGTCCCTGCCCCTGACCCGGCTGACCAAGCTCGAGGGCCAGGCCGGCAGCTTCGAGGCCACGCTGGTCAGCCTGCCCCGCGGCATAGACCTTGAGCGGTGCAATGCCTGTGGGGAATGCCTGAAGGTCTGCCCGGAGCAGGCCGTGCGTTTCACGCCGGGCCTGGATTTCGGTTCGCCCACCTGCCTGCGCTATCCCCAGGCCCAACCGCAGGCCTTTTCCATCGATCTGGAAAAGTGCACCCGCTGCGGCCAGTGCCTGGCGGTGTGCCGGCCGGGCGCCATCGATATGGACATGCTCTCCCAGCATCGCAAGGTGGAGGTCGGTTCCGTGGTGCTGGCCTCGGGCGCCGAGCTGTTCGACCCCACCCCCCTGGGAGACTACTGCGGCTACGGCCGCTTCCCCGACGTGGTCACCAGCCTGGAGTTCGAGCAGATAATGTCGGCCGCCGGCCCCACGGGCGGCGAGTTCGTCCGCCCCAGCGACGGCCGCCGGCCCCGGCGCATAGGCTGGATACAGTGCGTGGGCAGCCGCTCCACCGTGGAACCCGCCAAGCCCTATTGCTCCTCCATCTGCTGCATGTTCGCCATGAAGGAGGCGGCCTGGGCCAAGGAACGCTTTGCCCAGGACCTCGAGGCCAGCATCTTCTTCATGGACATGCGCCCCATGGGCAAGGATTACGAGCAGTACTACCAAAGGCTGAAGAACGACCTGGGCGTGCGGTTCGTGCGCTGTCGCCCCCATTCCGTGGGGCGCGATGCGGTCACCGGCGACATATTGCTGGACCATGTGGGCGAGGACGGCACCTCCCAGGTGGCCCATCTGGACATGATCGTGCTGGCCACGGGCTTCTGCGCCCCGGCCGACGCGGCCGGCCAGGCCGCCGCCCTGGGCATTGACCTGGACCCGCACGGCTTCGTCAAGGCGGCTGATTTCAGCCCCCTGGCCACCAGCCGCGGGGGCGTGTACGCCTGCGGCATGGCCCTGGGGCCCCGCGACATACCCGACTCGTTGACCCAGGCCTCGGCCTGCGCCAGCCTGGCCGGCGGCCACTTGGCCCCGCCCAAGGCCCTGGACATGGAGCAAGACCTGCCGCCCGAGAGCAGCCAGCCCGGCCAGGCCCCCCGCATCGGCGTCTATTTCGCCGATTGGGGTGGCCGCATCAAGTCCTCTCTGGACCTTAACCGGGTGATGACGGCCACCGAGGGCATGCCCGGCGTGGTGCTGACCCAGGAAATGGCGCCGCTCAGGGGGGAGGAGGGCCTGGAGGACCTGGTCCGCTCCATCGGCGAGCACCGTCTCAACCGCGTGGTGGTGGCCGGCTACAGCCCCCGCACCCACGGCCGCATCTTCGCCGAGACCATCCGCCGCGCCGGTCTGAACCGGGCCATGGTGGAGTTGGCCAACCTGCGCGACCAGGACGTCATGGTGCATCCCCACAACCCCGAGGCCGCCACGGCCAAGGCCATCGATCTGGTGAGAATGGCCGTGGCCGGCGTCACCCTGGCCCAGCCCATCTATACCCACCAGCAGCCGGTGGTCAAATCGGCCCTGGTGGTGGGCGGCGGCGTGGCCGGCCTCGGCGCGGCCCTGGCCCTGGCCGACCAGGGTGTCAGGGTGCATCTGGTGGAGCGGGCCAAGACCCTGGGAGGCATGGCCGGCCATCTGCGCCGCACCCTGGAGGGACAGCCGGTGGCGGAGCAGTTGGCGGAGCTGGTGGACAAGGTTGTCCAGCACCCGGGGATCAAGGTGATCCTCGACGCCCTGGTGGTGGACCACCAGGGGCAGGTGGGCGACTTCACCACCGGCGTGCAGTCGGGACCATCCATGTACTACCAGCAAATCCAGCATGGCGTCACCATCCTGGCCACCGGGGCGCGCCAGTACCAGCCCAGTGAGTATCTCTACGGCCAGGACCCCCGGGTGCTGACCCAGTTGGAGCTGGAAGAGCGCCTGGCCGCCGGCCAAGACCTGGACCAGGCCCTGGACACCGTGGTGATGATCCAGTGCGTGGGCTCGCGCAACCAGCAAAACCCGGCCTGCGGCCGCATCTGCTGCCAGAACGCGGTCAAGAACGCCCTGTGGATTAAGGAACTGAGGCCGCAAGCCCGGGTCATCGTGCTCTACCGCGACATGCGCATGCCCTACCGGGCCGAGGAGGCCTACCGCCGGGCCCGGGAGCAGGGGGTGCTCTTCGTGCGCTACAGCGAGGACGATCCCCCCAAGGTGGAACGCCAGGAGCAGTCGCTGCTGGTCACCTTCAGCGAGAAGATACTGGCCCGGCGCTTGGCCGTGGAGGCCAGCACCCTGGTGCTGTCCACGCCCCAGGTGGCCGACGACGAGGCCACCGAGGAGTTGTGCGAGATATTCCACCTCCAGCGCACCCCCACGGGGTTCATCCTGGAGGACAACGTGAAGGTGCGCCCGGTGGACACGCCCGCGCCGGGCATCTTCGCGGCGGGCTCGGTGCTGGCCCCCAAGTCCATCTCCGAGGCCCGCACCCAGGGTCTGGCCGCCGCCGGCCGGGCCTTGACCCTGCTGGCCCAGGACAGCCTGAGCGTGGCCGGAGGCGTGGCCAAGGTCATGTCCGAACGCTGCGCCTCCTGCCTGGTCTGCGTGCGGGCCTGTCCGGTGGCGGTGCCTTTCATCAATGCCGACGGCTACTCCCAGATAGACCCCGCCAAGTGCCAGGGCTGCGGCGTGTGCGCCGCGGAATGCCCCGCCAAGGCCATCCAGTTGCAGGGCTACACCGACGACCAGATCATGGGGCGCACCGACGCCCTCTTGGAAGGAGTGCTCTGATGATTGACTTCCAACCGGTCATCGTGGCCTTCGCCTGCTCCTATTGCGCCTACACCGCCGCCGACATGGCCGGCGTCCAGGGCTTCGCCTACCCCGAGGGCGTCAAGATCGTGCAGGTGCCCTGTTCGGGCAAGGTGGACAGCCTGCATATCCTGCGGGCCCTGCAAAAAGGCGCCGACGGCGTGATGGTCGCCGGCTGCCTGGAGGGCGATTGCCACTTTCGCAACGGCAACCGGCGGGCGGCCCAGCGCGTGCGCTACGTGCAGGCCCTCTTGGAGGACGTGGGCATCGGCGGCCAAAGAGTGCTCATGGCCAACATGAGCGCCGGCCAGGGGGCGGTCTTCGCGGCCACCGCCAGCCATTTCTGGGAAACCATCCGCGCCCTGGGGCAAAACCCGGCAAAGCTAGCCGCCAGCAGGGCCGCGGCCTGAAGGGAATGGGATAACACATGATAACGGCAGTCAGAAAACCCATGGCCGAGATACTGGGATACGCGGCCCAGTTCGACAATATCCTCCTGCTGGGCTGCAACGAGTGCGTGACCGTCTGCTATGCCGGCGGCCGCAAGGAGGTGGGCATCCTGGCCTCGGCCCTGAGCCTGGCCTTCCTCAAGGAAGGCAAGAAGCTGGCCATCACCGAGCATACCCTGGAACGCCAGTGCGACCCCGAGTTCGTGGAGGAACTGGCGCAGACCATCGAGCAATACGACGCCATCTTCTCCATGGCCTGCGGCTGCGGCGTGCAGACCCTGGCCGGCCGCTACAAGGACAAGCCGGTGTTCCCCATGGTCAACACCCAGTTCATGGGCGCCAGCGAGCGCCAGGGTGTGTGGGCCGAGCGCTGCGCCGGCTGCGGAGACTGCGTGTTGGCCTACACCGGCGGCATCTGCCCGGTGGCCCGCTGCTCCAAGCGCATCTTCAACGGCCCCTGCGGAGGCTCCACCAAGGGCAAATGCGAGATCGACCCCGGCGTGGACTGCGCCTGGCAGCTCATCTGGGACCGCCTGAAGGCCCTGGGCCGCACCGATCTCTACAGCCAGATCATGCCCGCCAAGGATTGGCGCACGGCCAAGGACGGCGGGCCACGGCGCATTGTCAGGGAGGACCTTTTGTCATGAAAACTCAGAGCAATCTCGAGAAAGTCCTGGCCGCCGGCCACTTCGCCGTAACCGGCGAGGTCGGCCCGCCCCGCGGCAGCGACCCCGAGGTGGTGCGCAGCAAGGCCTCCCACCTGGTGGGCAAGGTGGACGCCGTCAACGTGACCGACAACCAGACGGCCATGGTGCGCATGTCCAGCTGGGCGGCCAGCCTGATCTGCAAGCAAATGGGGCTGGAGCCCAACTACCAGATGGTCTGCCGCGACCGCAACCGTCTGGCCATGCAGTCGGACATCCTGGGGGCCTACGCCCTGGGGCTCAATACCATGCTCTGCCTCTCCGGGGACCATCCCCGCTTCGGCGACCATCCCATGGCCGCCAACGTGCACGACATCGACTCCATCCAGCTCATCGCCATGGTCAAGGGCATGTGCGAGGAGGGGCGCTTCCAGGGCGGGGCCGAGATCAGCTCGCCGCCCAAGATGTTCGTGGGCGCGGCGGCCAATCCCTTCGGCGACCCCCAGGAGCTGAGGGTCCTGCGCCTGGGCAAGAAGGTGGCCGCGGGCGCCGACTTCATCCAGACCCAGTGCATCTACGACATGCGGCGCTTCAAGGAGTTCATGCACCAGGCCGTGGACATGGGGCTGACGGAGAAGACCAGCCTGCTGGCCGGCGTCACTCCGCTGAAAAGCGGCGGCATGGCCAAGTACATGGCCAGCAAGGTGCCGGGCATGACCGTGCCCGACGAGATAGTCAAGCGCATCGCGGGCGCCCCCAAGGACAGCCAGGCCCAGGAAGGCATCAAGCTGTGCGTGGAGCAGATTCAGGAACTCAAGGAGGTGCCCGGCGTGGCGGGCATCCACCTGATGGCCATAGAGTGGGAACACCGGGCGGCGGAGATACTGGAACTGGCCGGTCTGCTGCCCCGGCCCACGCTCTAAAGCCTCTTGGCGGGCCGGACCTGTTGCCCATGGCGCCCACCCGCCCCGCGCAATGCCCGCTAGGTGCCGGCATGAATTCCCGGGTGGGCGATTTTCCCCAAGTCGAAAAATAAGGAGTTTGGCAATGGCTGAGCAGAAATATGTGCTTATCGTGGATGACGATCCGGATTTGGTGCAGGCGGTGGCCATGAACCTGAGTTCCAAGGGCCTGGAAGTGGGCCAGGCCTATGACGGCATCGAGGCCATGGAGTCCATCAAGGCCCGTCGTCCGGATTTGGTCGTCTTGGACGTGATGATGCCTCGCAAGAACGGCTACGAGGTTTGCGAAGAGCTGAAGAACGACCCCCAGTACAAGAATATTCCCGTGCTGATGCTCACGGCCGTGGGCTCGGCGGTTTCCACCACCACCTACACCCACCAGGAAGGCATGCGCCTGTTGGCCGACGACTACATCGCCAAGCCGGTGGACCTGAACAAACTGGCCAGCATGGTGCGGGACTTGATCGCCTAGGGCGGGAGCATGCCGCCCCAGCGCCGCCAGGCCATCGCGGGGCTCAAGTACAGCCAGGGACTCTGCCTGCTGCGTCTTGGCCAAGCCCCGAGCGCCGATTGCGTCCGCCTTTGCCAGGAATTGGCCGAGCAGCGCATCAACCTGGTCTTCGCGGGAGGCGCCTTTGAGGCCGGCGGCCTCGGTGACGCCTGGCTATGTTTGCAGGAGGAACACCTGCCCCAGGTTTGGCGGGTGGCGCGCGACTTGGCCGGCGGCGGAGGCGGACAGCTGGGCGGTCCCGAGGTCATCGCCCCGGTGGCCCTGCTGACCATCTACCCCCGGGGTCCCGGGCTCTCCCTGTGCGGGAGGATCATGACGGGGCTGTCCGGGGCGGGGCTCACTTGCCTGGCCATGGGGACATCCCTCTCCGCCTTGGTCGTGGCCCTGCCCCAGGATGATCTGGCCAAGGCCCTGGAGTCGCTCCTTGGGCTGGTGGAGTTGCCCGCCGGCCAGGGCCCCACCGCGCAGCCGGTGCAAACCATGCCGGTGGCCAAACGGTCACAATCCTGACGGTGGCCCCGCGCCCAATTTATCGAAAGCTGTGTTCATGGAAATTGTGGCGGTCTACGACGAACACCCCATCCGGACCTATGGGCTCGAGGCCCAGGAGGGGTTCCTCTGGCTGACCGCCCAGCGCCCCCTGGCCGTCCTGGGAAGCCTGCCGGACTGGCAGGCCCTGGAGCAGGCCGCCAGCCCCGCGTTCTTCACCGCCACGCTGCGCGAGGGACGCATGATCCTAAGGGTGTGCCTGACCCAGGCGGACCTGCCCGGCATGCTTAAGGCACTCGACGGGCTGGGGTTCGCACCGCAGCTGCCGGCGCGCCCGGTCAGCCTCATTCACCTGCAGGGGCCGCATTTTGGCGACCGGTACGGCATCGCCGCCGCGGCCTTGTCCCGTCTGGCGGAGGCTGGCGCCAGGCTGTTGGCCATGAACGCGGCGGTGCATTCGCTCTTTTTGGTGGTGGAGCCTACGCAGGCAAAAGTGGCCCTGGCCAGCCTGGCCCAGGCTTTCACCGCCCCCAACTGAACCCCATGC
>JAKAGJ010000034.1 GCA_021815655.1 Deltaproteobacteria bacterium
GCCTTTTATTTGAACCACCGCTTACTCCACCTCTATTCTGATTGTAACCTACGGGTGCTCGTGTTTCCAATTTGGCGATCCACATTTTTTCCTTTTCTTCCAAATCTTCTTTTGTTGTTCCTTGATCTATTTGAATTATATTAAAGGCGTCTATTCCATACCTTCTGATATCAGCATGTAAAGACTCGACCCCTGTAATGTAATTAGCTACAGCCTGAATTGCGTGGCCAGACAATCTATTTTCTGGTGTATATGTAGACAATCCAACATATTTCTTTCCATTTATCTTATTCGTAATAAGGTAAATACTTCCAGAGGCAATACCAGGATTTGGGATTTTACGAAAAGCTTGCTCGGGGCTCATCCCCTGCTTAATCCAGCGACTTATTGTCTTAGCGCTTGCCACTGGATTCAAAGATCGAATGGCCTCTTGAAGGTTTGGGTAGACAACTCCATATATGGTTATTTCATTTACTTTGCGTGCAGACCTCATATATCCTGGTTCAAATATTTCATTATCATAAAACCCTGCTTGGCGTCGTTTCAAAGCTCGCCAATAGTCTACTCCTGCTTCTTTGCATTTTTGCTTTAGAGTATTTGGGCCACTTTTTGCCATAACTTTTCCAAAGTGCTGGTTGCTCATCTACTCTAAAAGTTGCTTCACTGGGTCACACTAACACCAGTTTACAAGACCCGCTAGACTCTGGGAAAAGAAAATCTTCCCAACCTTTCCCCAAATCTTCCCCAGACTCTAAAGACAAAAAATCGAAGGGGCTAGCCATTGCTGGCCAGCCCCTTGATTTTTTTATGGTGCCGAAGGGGAGACTCGAACTCCCACGGGCGTACACCCACTAGACCCTGAACCTAGCGCGTCTACCAATTCCGCCACTTCGGCGCGGGATGCTCGGTAAGTGGTCGGCTTGCCAAGCAACCGGGCGAAGTCTATAATCAGGCCCCATGCTTGTCAAGAGCTTATCAACGCGAATTTGCAGCTTGGTTGCGGCCTGGCGGGGAGCCCGGAGATCATGAGCGTACTTAATGGCTTGGAGGAACTGCGCGTGCGCTACCCCCGGCCGGTGGTCACCATCGGCAACTTCGACGGGGTGCACCGGGGGCATCAAGCCCTGTTCGCCAAGGTTTTGGAGCGCGCGGCGGCCCTATCCGGCACCTCCCTGGCCCTGACCTTCGAGCCCCACCCCATGCGGGTGCTGCGTCCGGCGGTGAACCTGCCCCTCATCACGCCCCTGCCTCAAAAACTGCAACTAATCCAGGATTTTGGCATCCAGGTGGTGCTGTGTGCCCGCTTTGACGAGGATTTCGCCCGCCTGTCGGCCGACGACTTCGTGGACAAGCTCCTGGTGGGACGCCTGGGAGTGGCCGAGGTGGTGGTGGGCTATGACTTCACCTTTGGCCACAAGGGCCTGGGCGACATGGACCTGCTCAGGCAAAAGGGTCGCGTCCAGGGCTTTGCCGTGCACGAGATGGGGCCGGTGCTGGTGGACGACCTGCCGGTCAGCTCCACCCGCGTGCGCCAGGTGGTGCGGGGCTGCGATCCCGCCGCGGCCCGGCGTCTGCTGGGGCGCCACTACCGGGTCTCTGGCCGGGTGGTGCGCGGCTTCGGCCGGGGAGGGCGCCTCCTGGGCTTTCCCACCGCCAACCTGCGCTCCGACAACGAGCTGTTGCCCGGCTCCGGGGTCTACGCGGTGCTGGCCGAGCTTGAGCCGGGCAAGTTGAGGCCCGGCGTGACCAATATCGGCCACAACCCCACCTTCAGCAACGGCGGGCTGACCGTGGAGACCCACGTCATGGACCTGGACGCCGACCTCTACGGCCAGGAGCTTACCCTGTACTTCGTGGACTATCTGCGGGGGGAGCGGCGTTTCGCCTCCCTGGAGGAGCTGACGGCCCAGATCAAGGCCGACGCGGCCCAGGCCCGGGATATCCTGGCCCCTTGGCTGGAGGGGCGCAAGGACCCCGGCCAGGACTGATACCGCCTTTTTCCCCGGTCCGCTTCCCTGAAACCTCCCTGGCCCGGTCGCCTTAGCGGTGGGTGCGAGGCCAAGGTGCCTGCCCGGCTCAGGGCTGGGCCGGGGTTTCTTCCAGCCGTAGCTCGTAGATGGACCAGCGCTCCCGGGGGTGCCCCTGGCTCAGGCTTAAGCGCAGGTAGCGGGCCAGGGTGGGCGGGAAGGACAGGCGCAGACGGCCATCCTGGGAACTGAGCAGGCGGTCGCCGGCAAAGACCAGCGGCCCCATGGCGGTCTTGCGGCAGGGCACCTCCGTCCATTGCCGGCCGTCCTCTGAGAGGGCCAGCACCAGGCCTCGGGGGAGTTCCCGGGGATTGGGGCGGTTGTCCAGCACCAGGGCCGACAGGCGGCGGGGCGCGGGCAGGGTCAGTTCCACGTAGTCGCCGGGCTGCATGGGCCGGCCGCTGTCCCAGGCCGTGCCCTGGTTGGCGTCCAGCAGGCGCGTTTCCCCGCCCGGGTTGGAGGAGCGCAGGCTGACGCCCGCCAGGGGCACCCGCCGTCCGCTCCGGCCAGGAAGGCTTATCCCCCAGAACAGGCTGTAACCGCCCACCTCGGCCTGCTGGAAGACCGCCCCCTGGTTGCCCAGGAACCGGGCCAGGCGGGGGCCGTCATGGGCCTCCACCGCCACCATGACCCCGGACAGATCGGCGGGCAGCACGTCGTAGGGGGGGATGGTCAGGGGCCAGGCCGCCGACTTGGGCGGGGTCTGCCCCCGTGGGCTCAGGCTGGGGGGCACATAGCCGCGCAGGCTGGACTCGGCGTAGAGCTGGCCCACCCCGTGCTCCAAGGCGAAGCTTATCACGGCCCGGGGTTGCATCGGCGGCCCGGCGGGGGCGGCCTGGTAGAGGCGCAGCTCCTGCACCGACCAATAGTTGAGGTCCGAGGCGCAGGTCTGCACCAGGCGCAGATAGCGTCCGTCCTGGGGGCTGAAACCCAGGTCCAGGTGGGTGTTGTCCGGCGAGTCCAGGGCGCGCCCCGCGCTCCAAAAGAAGGGCCACTCCACGGTGCCCATCTTGGCCACCCGGGTCCAGGTTACGCCATCCCGGGACAGAAACACCTGCAAACAACGGGGCTGGTCGTCCAGGCGTCCCGAGGCCAGGCGCACCAGGCACAGACCCGGCACCACCTGACCCAGGTCCATTTCCAGGGTTTGGCCGGGGCGCTGGGGCTCCAGGGGCGACCAGCGGGTCAGGGCGTCGTCATCCAGGGCAAAGTCCAGGTCGGCGGGCATCAGCGGTGAACTGGCCCGCCAGCCCAAGGGCAGCACCTCCTTCAGGCCTTGGAAGGGGGGCTTGATATTGAGGAAGGCCGTGTAGCTGCCCAGGTGCAGCTCCTCGTGGCTGGCGCCCATGGCCTTGAGCATCTGTCTGATGGAGTGGCTGTCGCGCCGCCCCAGGTACACGGTCTGCTTGGCCTGGGCCACCAGCCGCGCGTTGGGCTCGTAGAAGTGATCCAGTTCATCCTGGGGCATGACCAGCAAGAGCTTCTCGCCGGACTCGAAGGTGAGCAGGGGGCAGTTCCAGTAGTCCAGGGAGTAGGCCCTGGTCACTCCCCGCTCCAGCAGGGCGGCGATGACCTTTTGTCTTTCCCGCACCTGATCCTGAATGTCGTGGCGCACCTGGGGATTGCACACCGCGGAGCTGATGGCCAGGCCCGCCAGGTTGGAGGCCAGGGCCAGGCCTCCCAGCCACAGGGCCCACCTGTGCCGGGTCTGTTGCAGGCGGGCCAGGGCGTAGCCGGCCAGGGGGATGATGGCCGCGTAGAGGGGCACGTAGTGCCGGCGGCTGGAGCCCACCGGCTCGCCCTTGAGCATGGTGATGAGAACCCCCACCAAGAGCACCAGCAGGAACAGCTCGCTGCCGTCGGCCTGACTGGCGTCCAGGCGGAACAGGCGCGCCAGGGCCCGGCCTCGCAGCCACAGCAGATAGCCCAGCGCCGCCAGGCCCAGGGCATAGGCGCCGTAGGAAAGGACCGGCAGCATGGGGTCGCGGGTGCCGTCGTGGAAGGCCCCCAGCAGGATGGGCGCGCCCATGTCCAGGAGGGCGCGCAGCACCTGCCAGGCGCTCACGGAATCCTTGGGCTGCATCAAGAAGGTGAAGGTGCCCCAGTCGTGGCGCAGGTTGTAGAGCCACAGGGGCAGGCTGCCCAGGAAAAAGCCGGACCAGATCAGGGCGTGCCCTCGCCTAAGCAAAAGCCGCCAGTCGGCCAGCACCAGGTACAAGGCGCTGGCCACCAGGGCGTAGGCGATGAGAAAGTGGGTCCAGAAGCCCACCCCGGCGGCCAGGCCGTAGAGCAGGTACAGCCACCAGGCTCCCTGGCGGTGGACCAGGCGAAAGGCCATCCAGACCAGGAGCAGCGACAGCAGGGGAATCTCGATATAGGCCGCCCGGGGCAGCACGCTGTGCAGGGCGAAGTAATAGGGCGGGCAAGCGGCGAAGAGCATGGCCCACAGCCCGGCCCGGCGGCCCCACATGTCGCTGGCCGCCAGATATGCCACCAGCACGAAAACCAGGCCCAGCAGGGTGGGGGCCAGGGACAGGGTGAGCGGCGAGGGGCCCAGCAGGGCGAAGATGGCCGCGGCCACATAGGCCTCGATGGCCCCGCAGAAGGGCTGGCCATAAAAGAAAATGGGAAAGTGCCCCGTCAGGATGTGCCGGCCCATGAGGCCGGTCACGGCCATGTCCGCGTCCAGGTTTATGTAGACCAGGAAGAGGCAGCGGGCCAGGACGGCCAGGGCCAGCACTGTCAGCGGAGCCGTCCAGCCCTGGAGGGGCCAGGCCGGGCGTTTGGTCACCGCCGGTCCTCCCGCCGCAGGCTGTAGGCGGTGCGCAGGTACTCGCTCAGGTGGTGCACGAAGCGCGTCTTGGAGTCGCCGCCCAGGCGGTTTTCGTAGACCACCGGCACCTCCGTGATCTTGAGCCCCCGCTGCTGGGCGCGGTAGAGCAGGCGGATGGCGTAGTCGCCATAGCCCTGGAAGATATCCCTCGGGTCGAAGGAGAGCCACAGGGATTTCTGGGCGGCCAGGAAGCCGCTCAGGTTGTCGTAGGTCTTGAGCCCCAGCACCAGGCGCAGCATGATGTTGAAGGCGTGGCTGAGCTGGAAGCGCAGCCAGGAGGTGTTCATGCCTCCGCCGGGCACGTAGCGCGAGCCGATGACCATGTCCCGGTCGGGCAGGGCCTTTAGCACTCGCACCAGGTCGCGGGGGTGGTGGTTGAAGTCCGAGTCCATGGTGACGACCACTTGGCCCTGGGCCTCGTTGATGCCACGCCACAGGGCCGTGGCCAGGCCCCGCTCGCTCAGGCGCACCACCAGCTTGAAGCGCGGGTCCTGGCCAAAGGCCTGCGTCAAGGCCTCCTGGGTGCCGTCCTGGGAGTTGTCGTCCACCACCACCACCTGAACCCGGTAGCCGGCCTGGCTGGTGCGCTCGAATATCTCGCTTACCAGGGGCACGATGTTGTCCAGCTCGTTGTAGGTGGGCAGCACCACCGAGATCAGGGGCTGCTCCTGGCCGGCCACGGGCGCTGGCGGCGTGGGGGAGGCGGGGTTCATGACTGGCACTCCCCTAGGCTCGCTGCCCGAGCTTGGCCACTTGGGCGGCCACGTACTCCACCTGACCCGGCTCCATGTCCGGGAACAGGGGCAACAACAGCCCGCTTAGGCCCCAGCGGCGGGAGTTGGCCAGGCTGGCGGCCTGGGGCGCGCCGGCAAATGGCGGCATCAGGTGCAGGGGGTAGAACATGGGCCGGGCGTCTATGCCGGCCTGGCGCAGGGCCTCCAGGGCCTGATCGCGGCCGAGGCCCAGCGCCTGCTCATCCAGAAAGAGGGGATAGAGCCAGTCCGTCACCTCGCCGCTGGCCGTGAATTGGGTGCGCAGGCCGGGCAGCCCCTCCAGCAGGGCATCGTAATGCTGGCGTACCTGCCGGCGCTTGGCCAGGAGCAGCGGCAGCTTTTCCAACTGGGCCACGCCCAGGGCGGCGCTCAGGTTGGTCATGCGGTAGTTGAAGCCCACGAACTCGTGCCAGTACTGCCGGCCCCGGGCCATGCCATGGGCACGCAAATCTTGCAGGCGCTCAAAGAGGGCCGGATCGCTGGTGACGCAGGCCCCGCCCTCGCCGGTGGTCATCACCTTGTTGGCGAAGAAGCTGAAGGCCCCGATGTGGCCGAAGCCGCCCACACGGCGGTCGGCGTGGGTGCTGCCCAGGGCCTCGGCGCAGTCCTCCACCACCAGCAGGCTGTGGCGGCGGGCGATGGCCATTATGGGCTCCATGGGGCAGGCGTGCCCCAAGAGGTGCACCACGATCAGGGCCTTGCTGCGCGGGCTAAGCGCGTTCTCCAGGCTGTCCGGGTCCAGGTTCCAGTGGTCAGCGCGGCTGTCCACCAGCACCGGGGTGGCGCCGGTCATGTACACGGCGTTGCCCGTGGCGGCAAAGGTCAGGTCGGGGATCAGCACCTCGTCGCCGGGACCGATGCCCAGGGTGGCCAGGGCCAGGTGCAGGGCGGCGGTGCCGTTGGTGGTGCTCACGGCATGCGGCAGACCCAGGTAGGCGGCCAGGTCATTTTCGAAGCGCTGCACGAATTGCCCCGTGGAGGATATCCAGGTGGAGTGCAGCGCCTCAAGGATGTATTGTTCTTCCCGGGCATCCAGATGGGGCTTGGAGATGGGGATGCTCATGCTCCCCGGGGCGGCTGGATGGGGGTCTTTGTGCGGGGACATCTGGCCAAGCCTTGCGCTGAAAAGGTAAACAAAATCTCTCCACTGGCCGGTGGCGGTCCCCCCGGCGCGAGTTGGTAGATTCTACTCCAAAAACCTGGCCTGCAAAGCCTTAAGTTGCCGCGGGAGGCCGTGGCGGGCGCCGGGGTTAGCCCCTTGCGGGCGCCAAAGGCGTTGTGCTAGGTTTAGCCATCATTTTGAACTCAGGGGGCGCCGCCCTCGGGAGCCCCGACTGGGCTGACTTCTGGCCTGGGGGCCGGGTGCAGCCAGCGAAATAGCCAGTCATGCTTGTAAGGAGCGTTGGACATGAGTGAAAAACGTGTGGCCAGGGTAACCGATATCATCGCTTCCTCGCCCATCGGCTTCGACGACGCCATCAAGGTGGGCTTTGAGCGCGCCACCCGCACCCTGCGGGGCATCACGGGCATGAAGGTGACCGAGATGCGCGTGGCCGTGGATGAGAACCAGATCGCCGAGTACCGGGTGCGCCTGGAGGTGATCTTCGTGCTGGAGTCCTAGGCCCCGGAGCCCGTGGCCATTGCGGGGGGCCTTCCTCGGAAGGCCCCCGTGGTTTTTTTATGCCGCCTGCGCCCTACGACCAGCTTTACATCTATGAGATCGGCGGCGACGCCCGGTCCGAGGCCGTGGGCCTGGGGCCGGACTACCTGGGCCTGTGGCTGGAGGGCGACACCAGCTTCCTGTTCTTCGCCCAGCCCGCCGACCAGGCCGTGGGGGAACTGCTGGCCCGCCACCCGGGGCTCCGTTTGGCCGCCCACCACCACCTTAGCTATGAGCAATGGCAGGGCGGTCTGGAGCTGGAGCCGCTTATGCTGCCCGGCCTGTGCGTGCTGCCGGCCTGGGGCGATGACCCGCCGCCGGCCGACAGCCTGGTGCTGCGCCTGGACCCGGGCCTGGTCTTTGGCAACGGCCTGCACCCCACCACCCGCCACTGCCTGGAGCTGCTCTTGCTGCGCGCCACCCAAGGCCCCTTGGGCCGGGTGCTGGACCTGGGCTGCGGCACCGGTATCCTGGGGCTGGCGGCCAAGCTCCTGGGCGCGGAGGAGGTGCTCCTGGCCGACCTCAATCCCCTTTGCGTCAGCACCAGCCGCCGCAACGCCGAGCTGAACGGCCTAAATGTGGAGGTGGCCGAGGGGCAGGCCCAGGATTTCCTGCCAAAACCGGCCGAGGTGGTGCTGGCCAACGTGCACATGGAGGTGCAGGAGCGCCTGCTGACGGCGCCCCAGGCCCTTCAGGGCAAGCGCGACCTGATCTTGAGCGGGGTAATGCGCTCCCAGCGCGGCCGCCTGGAGGACCGTCTGCGTGATCTGGGCTATGCCATACTGGAGCGCCGGGAGGCCGAGAACACCTGGTTCAGCCTGTGGGCCCGGCAAGGAGCGGCCAGGTAGCCGTCCAGTAGCTATTTGGTTAAGGTTGACCAGATATTAAAGGCCTGGACCCCGCCGCCATGTTGACAACCCCCCATACCCGTGATAAACGTCATTCATGAAGTCTTTCATGGAGACCGGGGCCATGTTGTCCGCCCAATCCAACACCACCGCCAGCCAGCGCCAGCAGGGCGCGGCCTTGTCTTGCCTATCCGCCTTCCGCCTAGACTACCTCGTAGTAGTATCCCCCTGCATCCTGATTAGCCTGCCCCTATAAGGGGCCGCAAACCGAAGCGCAAACCAAGTTTTTACAATCAGGCCCGCGAAGTGTTTCAGCGCGGGCGGCCCAGGTTCCCCAGCCCTTGAGGCGCGCCAGTCATTACCGGCCGGCCGAGCCCAGGCACCCAGGAGGAAGCGATCATGAGACCCCAAGAGCAGCACAGCACAGTCCGAGCTAGCCAGCCGCCGGCCCGCCGGGGCGCCATCGCGGCCGCAAACAACCTCCCGTCCGTTGCCTTCACCTGCCTGGTATGCCTATCCCTGCTTGTAAGCATCCTGATTATTCTGCCCCGCTAAGGGGCCCAAGCTGAAACCACAACTAGTTTGACCACGCGGCCGGGCAATAGTCCGGCCCCCAAGCCACGGCGCCACCCGCGCCAGCAACGGCGCTTGGCAAAAGCCTCCACCCCGGCCAGGGACGGGGGCGCCAGCGCCAGAGTTTAAGGATGAACGGCATGACACTGCCCAGCGACGTCATCAAGAGCGGCCTGATGCGGGCCCCCCAGCGCTCCCTGCTGCGGGCCACGGGGCTCAAGTCCCAGGACATCAAACGCCCCTTCATCGGCATAGCCAACTCCTGGACCGAGGTGGTGCCCGGCCATGTGCACCTGGACCGCCTGGCCCGCCTGGTCAGGCGCGGGGTGCGCGAGGCCGGAGGGCAGCCCTTTGAGTTCCACACCATGGCCATCTGCGACGGCCTGGCCATGGGGCACGAGGGCATGCACGCCTCCCTGCCCAGCCGCGAGGTGGTGGCCGACACCGTGGAGCTGATGGTCAAGGCCCATGGCTTCGACGCCCTGGTGCTCATCGCCTCCTGCGACAAGGTGGTGCCGGGCATGCTCATGGCCGCGGCCCGCCTGGACCGGCCGGCCATCATGGTCACCGGCGGTCCCATGCTGGCCGGCGACCATCGCGGCCAGGTGGTGGACCTCATCACCGTCTTCGAGGCCGTGGCCAAGGTGCAGACCGGCCAGATGAGCCCCGAGGAGCTGGAGGAGCTGGAGGCCGCCGCCTGCCCCGGCGCCGGCAGTTGCGCCGGCATGTTCACGGCCAACACCATGGCCTGCATCACCGAGGCCTTGGGCTTGAGCCTGCCCGGCTGCGCCGCCGCCCTGGCCGAGGAGGGCGACAAGGACGAGATCGCCTACCAGAGCGGGCTTAAGATCATGGAGCTGTTGGGCAAGGGCCTGCGCCCCTCGTCCATCTTGAGCGCCCGGGCCTTTGAGAACGCCTGCCGGGTGGATTTGGCCTTGGGTGGCTCCACCAACACCGCCCTGCATCTGCCGGCCATCGCCCACGAGGCCGGCGTGGACTTCGGCCTCAAAGACTTCGACCGCCTGGCCCGCACGACCCCCCACCTGGTATCCATGAGCCCCGGCGGGCCCATGCGCATGCAGCATCTGCACCAGGCCGGCGGCGTGGGCGCGGTTATGAAGCGCCTGGAAGCCAGCCTGCACCTG
>JAKAGJ010000035.1 GCA_021815655.1 Deltaproteobacteria bacterium
GCAACCTGCCCCGGGCCTGCGTGGAGTTGGCCAAGGACTGGCGCACGGACAAGCTCCTCAGGCGCCTGGAGGCCCTGCTCTTGGCCGCCGACCCCGAGCATCTGTTGATGATCTCCGGCTCGGGCGACGTCATCGAGCCCGAGGAGTCGGTGGCGGCCATCGGCTCCGGCGGTCCCTATGCCCTGGCCGCCGCCCGGGCGCTCATGGCCCACAGCAATCTGGCGCCAGAGGACCTGGCCCGCGAGGCGCTAAAGATCGCAGCCGACATCTGCATCTACACCAACCACCAGATCGTGGTGGACGTGCTCGACGGTCGCCGCTAGAGGATTGGGATGGCGGCAAGAAATTAAGGCTCTTTGTGAGCCAACTGGATAATAGTATGATGTTCAAGGCAAATATGCCTGACAATCTCGTGGTGGAGGCCCGCTGACATGGCCACCCTGACCCCTAGAGAGATCGTGCGCGAACTGGACCGTTACGTCATCGGCCAGGCCGACGCCAAGCGCTGCGTGGCCATCGCCTTGCGCAACCGCTGGCGGCGCCAGCAGGTGCCCGAGGAGTTGCGCGACGAGATCGCGCCCAAGAACATCATCATGATCGGCCCCACCGGCGTGGGCAAGACCGAGATCGCCCGGCGCCTGGCCAAGCTGGCCGATGCGCCCTTTCTCAAGATCGAGGCCAGCAAGTTCACCGAGGTGGGCTACGTGGGGCGCGACGTGGAGTCCATGGTGCGCGACCTCACCGAGCTGGCCGTGAACATGGTCAAGGCGAGAGAGCGCGAGACGGTGCGCAACAAGGCCCAGGAACTGGCCGAGGACCGCCTGCTGGACATCCTGCTGCCGCCGCGCCAGCCGGGCGACCGCGACGCCGAGGGCGAGCAGCACCTGGAGGTGGTGCGCAAGGGCGAGGAGATCAACCCCACGCGCAGCAAGCTACGGAAGCTCCTGCACGAGGGCAAGCTGGACGAGCGCTACGTGGAGCTGGAGGTGACCAGCCAGCCCTCCCTGCCCATGGTGGAGATATTCTCCGCCAGCGGCCTTGAGGACATGGACATGAACCTCAAGGACATGCTGGGCGGGCTTTTGCCCAAGCAGTCCAAGCGCCGCAAGGTCAAGGTGCCCGAGGCCCTGGAGATACTGACCAACGAGGAGGCGGCCAAGCTCATCGACATGGACCGTGTGGTGCAGGAGGCGTTATCCAAGGTGGAGCAGGAGGGCATCATCTTCCTGGACGAGATCGACAAGATCGCCGGCCGCGAGTCGGGCCGGGGGCCGGATGTGAGCCGCGAGGGCGTGCAGCGCGACCTGTTGCCCCTGGTGGAGGGCTCCACGGTCACCACCAAGCACGGCATGGTCAAGACCGACCATATCCTGTTCATCGCCGCCGGCGCCTTTCACATCTGCAAGCCCTCGGACCTGATTCCCGAGTTGCAGGGGCGCTTCCCCATCCGGGTGGAATTGCAGGCGCTGACCGCCGAGGATTTCGTGCGCATATTGACCGAGCCCCAGAACGCGCTCATCACCCAGTACCGCGCGCTTTTGGAAACCGAGGGCGTGGAACTCAGGTTCCAGGATGACGCCATCATGGCCATCGCCGAGATCGCCAGCCGGGTCAACGAGGCCACCGAGAACATCGGCGCCCGCCGCCTGCACACGGTCATGGAGCGCCTCTTGGAGGAAGTCAGCTTCGAGGCCCCGGACATGCGGGGCATGGAGCTTAAGATCGACGCCGACTACGTGCGTTTGAAGCTTTCGGGCATCAGCCAGGACAATGATTTGAGCAGGTACATATTATAGGCTGCTGTCCATTGTTTTAATGTAGGGGCGGGGTTTACCCCCGCCCGCCAAGGCCCACGGTAAAACCAAGACGGGCGGGGGTAAACCCCGCCCCTACAAAGAATCAAGATTCTTGGCTCGACCCACGGGGTGTTGATAGTCATGACCGACCAAGCCAGCCTGCGCGCCCAGACGCTCATCGAGGCCCTGCCCTATCTGCGGCAGTTCCAGGGGCAGACCGTGGTGGTCAAGTACGGCGGCCACGCCATGGTGGACGACGAATTGAAGAAGTCGTTCGCCCTCAACGTGATTTTGCTGCGCGCCGTGGGTATCTACCCGGTGGTGGTGCACGGCGGCGGTCCCCAGATCAACCGCTTGCTCAAGGCCCTGAACATCACCAGCGATTTCGTGGACGGCATGCGCGTGACCACGCCCGAGGTCATGGACGTGGTGCAGATGGTGCTCTTGGGCCAGGTGAACACCTCCATCGTGGGGCTCATCAACCAGCACGGCGGCCGGGCCGTGGGGCTCTCGGGCCACGACGGCCCCCTGATCCGGGCCAGCCGTTTGCAGATCGCCCGTGAAAAGGCCAATGACCAGCCCCCGGAGATCGTGGACATCGGCCTGGTGGGCGAGCCCGAGAAGGTGGACCCCCAGGTACTCAGGGCCCTGGAGCACGGCAACTTCATTCCCGTGATCGCGCCGGTGGGCGTGGGGCCGGACGGCGAGTCGCTGAACATCAACGCCGACCTGGTGGCCGCCGCCGTGGCCGTCGGCCTGCGCGCCAGCAAGCTCATCCTGCTCACCGACACCCGGGGGGTGCTGGACGGCGGGGGCAACCTGATCCAGGAGCTGGACCCGCCCTCGGTGGGCGAGCTGATGGAGGCCGGCATCATCAAGGGCGGCATGATCCCCAAGGTGAGCTGCTGCCTGGAGGCCCTGGAGGCCGGCGTGGAGCAGGCCCACATCATCGACGGCCGGGTGGCCAACGCGCTGCTCTTGGAGATATTCACCGACCAGGGCGTGGGCACGGTCTTCCGCGCCCGGCGGAGGCGCTAACATGGGGCATGAATTCTTGTTGAGCCGGCTGGCGCATCGACGACGATGGCCAGCGCGGGGCGACTCCCAGATGGGGCAGGGGCCGGATTAGGGCAGGGCATAGGCTCACCCGCCGCCACTGCCCAACTTCCAGAGCATTTGCGCGGCGGGCCAATAGGCGCTGATTGGCGCCAGGCCGCCTGGAGAATTAGGACATGAGCCAAAACACGCAACAGAAGATCGACCGGCTGGTGATGAACACCTATGCCCGCAACCCCGTCACCTTCGTGGAGGGGCAGGGCTGCCGGCTCAAGGACGAAACCGGCAAGAGCTACCTGGATTTCCTGGCCGGCATCGCCGTGTGCAACCTGGGGCACGCCCACCCCGGCGTGGCCCAGGCCATCTGCAACCAGGCCTTGAAGCTGACCCACGTGTCCAACCTGTATTACACCGAACCCCAGGCCCGGGTGGCGGAGCTGCTGGTGGCCAATTCCTTCGCCGACCAGGTGTTCTTCTGCAACTCCGGGGCCGAGGCCAACGAGGGCGCCTTGAAGCTGGCGCGGCTGTGGGGCAAGGAGAAACTGGGTGGGGCCTTCACGGTCATCACCATGCAGGGCTCCTTCCACGGCCGGACCCTGGCCACCCTGGCGGCCACGGGCCAGGTGAAGATACAGAAGGGCTACGACCCCCTGCTCTCGGAATTCCGGCACGTGCCCTTCGGCGATCTGGCCGCCCTGGAGAAAGTCTGGGATGAACGGGTGTGCGCGGTCTTGATGGAGCCGGTGCTGGGCGAGGGCGGGGTGCTCACGCCGCCGCCTGACTTTCTCAAGGGCGTGCGGGAACTGTGCGACCGGCGGGGCGCGCTCCTCATCTTTGACGAGATACAAACCGGGCTGGGGCGCACCGGGCGGCTGTTCGCCCACGAGCATTTCGGGGTGGTCCCAGACGTCATGACCCTGGCCAAGGCCCTGGCCAACGGCCTGCCCGCCGGGGCCATCCTGGCCAGCCAGCCAGCGGCCAGCCTCTTCGGCATTGGCGCCCACGCCAGCACCTTCGGGGCCGGCCCGGTGGTTATGGCCGCGGCGGCGGTGGTGCTGGAAACCCTCACCGCCCCGGGCTTCATGGGCCGCGTGCAGGAGACGGGCGCCTATTTCAGGGCCAAGCTGGGTGAGTTGGCCGAGAAGTATCCCCAGGTGGTCAAGGGCGTGCGCGGTCTGGGCCTGATGCTGGGCCTGGAGCTGGCCCTGCCCGGCGCGCCCCTGGTCAAGCAGCTTTTGCAGATGGGCTTCGTGGTCAACTGCACCCAGGAGACGGTGCTCAGGTTCCTGCCACCCCTGGTGGTGAGCCAGAGCGAGATCGATGCCCTTATCGGCGCCCTGGGCCAGGTGTTGGCCCAGGTGCCCGGGGCCTGAGGGACGCCATGACGCTGAGTACCAAGCACCTGTTGAGCATCGGCGACCTGGAGCCCCAGGACATACTGAACCTGGTGGCTCGGGCGGCGGAACTCAAGGCCGGCTGGCTGAGTGGCTATCGGCCCCGGCCGCTTAACGACAAGACCGTGGCCTTGATCTTCCAGAAGGCCTCCACCCGCACGCGGGTCTCCTTCGAGGTGGGCACCCGGCAATTGGGCGGCACCAGCCTGTTCATGACCGACCGCGACAGCCAGTTGGGGCGCTCCGAGCCCTTGCGCGACACGGCCCGGGTCTTGAGCCGTTACGTGGACGCCATGGTGGTGCGCACCTTCGGCCAGGAGATATTGAGCGAGCTGGCGGCCTACGCCAGCATCCCGGTCATCAACGCGCTCTCCGACAGCTCCCACCCCTGCCAGGTCTTGAGCGACCTCCTGACCGTGCGGGAGCGGCGCGGGCGCATCGAGGGGCTGGCCTACGCCTGGATCGGCGACGGCAACAATATGGCCCACTCCTGGCTGGAGGCCGCCGGGCACCTGGGGCTGGACCTGCGCCTGGCCTGCCCGGCGGGCTTCGACCCCGATCCCCGGGTGGTGGAGGTGGCGCGGGCCCGTGGCGGGCGCATCCTGCTCACCCGCGATCCCCGCCAGGCGGCGGCCGGCGCCGACGTCCTCAACACCGACGTCTGGGCCTCCATGGGCCAGGAGGGCGAGGCCGACCAACGACGCCAAGCCTTCGCCGGCTTCACGGTGGACGCCGGCCTGCTGGCCCTGGCCGCGCCAGGAGCCCTGGTGCTGCACTGCCTGCCGGCCCACCGCGGCGAGGAGATCAGCGACGAGGTGCTGGAAGGGCCGCAATCGGTGGTCTGGCAACAAGCCGAGAACCGGCTGCACATGCAGAAGGCCATCATGGAGGCGCTGATAGGATAACATTTCTCGGGGAAGGGGGAGGAGTTATGGTCAACTATTTTGACGATGACGAGAACAGGCATTGGCCAGAGCGCGCACTACAATTGTGGCAAATACTGATCGGCAAAGCGCATAACCAGCAGCTTGTTACTTACGGAGAGTTAAGGGACATCCTTGGGTTTGGTGGCGCAGGAGTTTTTGCCCAGCCACTAGGGCATATCGCATATTACTGCGACAGAGAAGATCTGCCACCACTGACCACCGTGGTAATAAAAGAGGATACGGGAGAGCCGGGTGACGGTATCCCTGTAAAGAATATCCACAAGAACCGTATGAAGGTTTTTGCTTATGACTGGTACCGAATGATACCTCCAACTCCCGACGAATTTGAAGAGGCCTGGGAGAGAGGCGGAGCGTAAAGACTCGGCCAGTAACGTACCGTAAACAAGACGGGCGGGGATAAACCCCGCCCCTACGAATACATAAGGGTGGCGATTGGCAAGGCCCAGGGGCCGGCTCAACGCCAAGAGTTGACCAAAGCGGCATTTACCCATTCATGTCGGTTTTTGCCTTTTCCCGCTAGGGGCGTGAGACTATGGCAGACAAGAAGCTAAACAAGATAGTGCTGGCCTATTCGGGCGGCCTGGATACCAGCGTCATCCTCAAGTGGCTGGCCGAGACCCACAAGTGCCAGGTCGTGGCCTTCGCCGCCGACCTGGGCCAGGGCGACGAGTTGTCGTCCATCCGTGAAAAGGCCCTGGCCACCGGCGCCAGCGAGGTCTTCATCGACGACCTGCGCGAGGAGTTCACTAAGAACTTCGTGTTCCCGGCCTTCCGCGCCGGCGCGGTCTACGAGACCTGCTATCTGCTGGGGACCAGTCTGGCCCGGCCCTTGATCGCCAAGCGTCAGGTGGAGATCGCCCGCCTGACGAAAGCCGACGCGGTCAGTCACGGCGCCACCGGCAAGGGCAACGACCAGGTGCGCTTCGAGCTGACCTACCAGGCCCTGGCCCCAGATCTGAAGATCGTGGCCCCCTGGCGCGAGTGGGACTTGAACTCCCGCGAGGCCCTGATCGCCTACGCCAAGCAGCACGGCATACCCGTGCCCGTGACCAAGGCCCGCCCTTGGTCCAGCGACCGCAATCTCTTGCACATCTCCTTTGAGGGCGGCATCCTGGAGGACCCCTGGGCCACCCCGCCCGAGGAGATGTTCGTGCTCAGCGTCTCGCCGGAGAAGGCCCCGGATCAGCCCGAGGAAATCAGCATCGACTTTGAGCACGGCGACCCGGTGGCCATCGACGGCCAGGCGCTTTCGCCGGCCAACCTGCTGGCCCGGCTCAACGAGCTGGGCGGCCGCCACGGCATCGGCCGCGTGGATTTGGTGGAGAACCGCTACGTGGGCATGAAGTCCCGGGGCGTGTACGAGACCCCCGGCGGCAGCATCCTGCGCGCCGGGCATCTGGCCCTGGAGTCCCTGTGCCTGGACCGCGAGGTCCTGCGCCTGCGCGACGGCCTGCTGCCCCAGTACAGCGAGCTGATCTATTACGGGTATTGGTACTCGCCGGAGATGGAGCTGTTGCAGTCCTTCATGGACCAGGCGCAAGCGCCGGTGAGCGGCAGCGTGCGCTTGAAGCTCTACAAGGGCAACGTCACGGTGTTGGGCCGGCGCTCGCCCAACAGCCTCTACCGTCCCGATATCTGCACCTTCGAGGCCGACACCGTCTACGACCAGGCCGACGCCACCGGCTTCATCCGCCTGAACGGCCTGCGCCTGCGCATCCGGCACGCCCTGCGAAATGCCCAGGGCCAGAAGGTCTGCTGACCGAGGCTTATGATGAGCGACTCCGGCGATTACAAGCTCTGGGGCGGCCGCTTCGCCGAGCCCACCCACGAATTGATGCAGCGCATCAACGCCTCCATCAACTTTGACCGGCGCCTCTACGCCCAGGACATCCGCGCCTCCCAGGCTCACGCCGCCATGTTGGGGCGCCAGGGCGTCTTAAGCCTGGAGGACGTGGTGCTCATCATTCAGGGGTTGGACGCGGTGAAGGAGGAGATCGAGGCCGGGGAGATGGCCTGGCGCACCAGCCTGGAGGACATCCACACCCACGTGGAGGCCCGCCTTCAGGAGCTGATCGGCCAGCCCGCCGGCCGCCTGCACACCGCCCGCTCGCGCAACGATCAGGTGGCCACCGACCTGCGCCTGTGGGTCATGGCCGCTTGCCGCGACCTGGATCAGGGGCTGTTGGAGTTTCAGCGCGCCCTGGTGAGCCTGGCCGAGGCCCACGCTCTGGCCATAATGCCCGGCTACACCCACTTGCAGCGCGCCCAGCCGGTGCTTTTCAGCCACCACCTGCTGGCCTACGTGGAGATGGCCCAGCGCGACCGCGACCGCCTGGCCGACTGCTACCGGCGCACGGCGGTGCTGCCCCTGGGGGCCGCGGCCCTGGCCGGCACCACCTACCCCCTGGACCCGGCCACGGTGGCTTTAGACCTGGGCTTCACGGGCGGCACCTGCTTGAACTCCCTGGACGCCGTTAGCGACCGCGATTTCGCCGCCGAGCTGTTGTTCGCCCTGACGCTCACCCAGGTGCACCTGTCGCGTCTGGCCGAGGAACTGATCCTGTGGTCCACGAGCGAATTCGGCTTCGTGCGCCTGGCCGACGCCTTCAGCACCGGCAGCTCCATCATGCCCCAGAAGAAGAACCCCGACGCCGCCGAGCTTATCCGGGGCAAGACCGGTCGGGTGCTGGGCGACTTGGTGGCCCTCTTGACGGTGCTCAAGGGCCTGCCCCTGGCCTACAACAAGGACCTGCAAGAGGACAAGGAGCCGGTATTCGACGCCGTGGACACGGTGCTGGACTGCCTGCACGTCCTGGCCCCCATGCTGGCCAGCCTGGAAGTGCGCGAGCAGGCCATGGCCCAGGCCGTGCGCGCCGGGTTCCTCAACGCCACGGAACTGGCCGATTACCTGGCGGCCAAGGGGGTGCCCTTCCGCCAGGCCCATGAGATCGCCGGCCGGGCGGTGCTCTTGGCCGAGAGAAGCGGCCGCGTCCTGGAAAACCTTGGCATCGAGGAATACAAGGGCCTGTCTTCTGTGATAGAAGAAGATGTATACCAAGTGCTTGAGCCCGAGCACGCCGTGAACCGCCGCCTTAGTCCCGGCGGCACCGCCGGGGACAATGTGCGGGCAGCCCTCAAGGAGGCGAGAAAGCGCTTATGGCCCCCACCCGCATGACCCTCGGCAGCCTTGGCCTCATCTTGGCGTTAGCGGTCCTTCTGCTGGGCTGTGGCGTCAAGTCCGCCCCTCTGCCCGCCACCCAGGTGGCCCCGCCACCGCCCGTCGACCTGGCGGCGCGGGCCGTGGAGAATGGCGTGGAGGTGTCCTTTACCGTGCCCACGGCGGATTCTTCCGACAAGCAGGTGGTGGAAGCCCGGCTGCACTATGCCTATCTGCCCAAGGAGGGCGACCCCGATTGCCCGCCTTGCCCGCCGCGCCTGCGGCACTATTATGAGCTGAATCTGGCCAAGAAGATGGGCCGCCTGGAAGGCGGGCGCTTCATTTATTTGGACACCAAGGTGCCCATGGACAACCAGGCCGTGTATCAGGTCAACCTGGTGGACGCCCGCGGCCGCGCCGGCGTGGTTTCCGGCCTGGCCCGCGCCCTGCGGGTGGGTCTGCCGGCGGTGCCCCAGGGCCTGGTGGCCGAACTGGGCGACCGCCAGGTGGACCTTTCCTGGAAGCCGGTGGACACCCTGGAAAACGGCCAGCCCACCAGTGACAAGATCGGCTACATCATGTACCGCAAGGAGGGGGGCCTCCCGCCCCGGGCCCTCAACGAGCGGCCCATGAGCCAGACCGGGCTCTTGGACCGCAGCGTGGCCCCGGGACAGACCTACGCCTACCAGGTGGCGGCGGCGCGCATTATCGGCTCCTATCTGGTGGTGGGGCGTCCCAGCCCCTGGATCGAGGCCTCGGCCCGCAGCCTGCAACCGCCCTCGCCGCCCACGGGCCTGGTGGGGGCCAGCCTGGCCGACGGCATCTATCTGCGCTTCACCCCCAGCCCCCAGCAGGATATAGCGGGTTACAACATCATGCGGGCCACGGCCAAGGAAGGCCCCTGGACTCAGATCAACCCGGTGTTGAACCGCGATAACACCTTCGTGGACAAGGACGTGAAGGTGGGCGCCACCTATTATTACCGCGTGGTGGCGGTGAACGACGGCGGCTTGACCAGCCAGCCCAGCGAAGTCATCGAGGTGCGGCAGCAGCCCTAACCGGACGGCAACGCCCGCGCCGCCCGCCACAACCAGGCGGCGCGGGTTTATGACAACCCGATCACGCAGCACAGAGTAGTCATGCATCATTTCGCTTATCAAGACGGCCAGCTTCTGGCCGAGGGCGTGAGCCTGGATCATATCGCCCGCCAGGTGGGCACCCCCACCTACGTCTATTCCCAGGCCACCCTGACCCGCCACTTCCAGGCCTTCAGCCAGGCCTTTGACGGCCTGGACACCCTGATCTGCTTCGCGGTCAAGGCCAACACCAACCGCGCGGTGATGGGTATCTTCGCTTCCCTGGGCGGCGGCGCCGACATCGTCAGCGGGGGCGAGCTGTACCGGGCCTTGGCCGCCGGCGTGCAGCCGGAGCGCATCGTGTATTCGGGCGTGGGCAAGAGCGAGGCCGAGATGGAGGCCGCGCTGGGAGCCGGCATCCTGATGTT
>JAKAGJ010000036.1 GCA_021815655.1 Deltaproteobacteria bacterium
CGTTGAGGAAGACGTGGTAGCTGACGCTGGGCACGGTCAGCACCAGGGACAGGCCGAACTCGCGCTCCAGACGCTCCTGGACCACCTCCAGGTGCAACAGCCCCAAAAAGCCGCAGCGGAAGCCGTAGCCCAGGGCCTGGGAGGAGTCCTTGTGATAGGTCAGGCTGGCATCGTTGAGCTTGAGCTTCTCGATGGCGTCCACCAGCTCGGGATAGTCGTCGGTGGCCACGGGATAGATGGAGGAGAAGACGACGGGCTTGACCTCCTTGAAGCCCGGCAGTGGCTCGGCGGCGGGGCGCTCGTCGTGGGTGATGGTGTCGCCGATGTTGGTGTCGGCCACGGTCTTGACCCCGGCGATGACATAGCCCACCTGGCCGGCCACGATCTCCTTGACCGCCACGCGCTTGAGGCCGAACAGCCCCACCTCCTCCACCTTGTGGGTGGTGCCGGTGTGCATGAAGCGGATGATGTCGCCGGCCTTAAGGCGTCCGTGCTTGACTCGGATGGAGATGACCGTGCCCCGGTAGGGATCGTATTGGGCGTCGAAGATCAGGGCCTGCAAGGGGGCCAAGTCGTCGCCCTGGGGCGGGGGCAGTTTGGCCACCACCGCCTCCAGCACGGCCTCGATGTTGGTGCCCTCCTTGGCGCTGATGGCGATGGCCTCGTCGCCGTCCAGGCCCAGGTCATCGCTGATTTGCAGGCGGGTGGCCTCCACGTCGGCGCTGGGCAGGTCGATCTTGTTGATCACCGGCACCACGGCCAGGTCGTGCTCCAGGGCCAGGTAGAGGTTGGCCAGGGTCTGGGCCTCCACGCCCTGGCTGGCGTCCACCACCAGGAGCACGCCCTCGCAGGAGCTCAAGGCCCGGCTCACCTCGTAGGAGAAGTCCACGTGCCCGGGGGTGTCGATGAGGTTGAGCTCGTAGGTCTGGCCGTTCAAGGCCTTGTAGGGCAGGGTGATGGCCTGGCTCTTGATGGTGATGCCCCGCTCCTGCTCCAGGTAGAGGTTGTCCAGGAGCTGGTCGTAGAACTCGCGGTCGGTCACCATGCCGCAGGCCTGGATCAGGCGGTCGGCCAAGGTGGACTTGCCGTGGTCTATGTGCGCGATGATGCTGAAATTCCTGGTATGGGCCCTGTCCGCCAAGCTCTTGCCTCTCTGCCGGCGCGGGCTGCCTGCCGGCGCTGACCTTGGTTCTCGCAATGTTATGCGCAGGATAACCAACGCCGGGGCTTTCGTCAAACCCCTGGCATCCGGGGCTGATTATGAATGAGCCCTCATTTTTGTTGCCCGGCCGGTGTGGGCTTGTGCTATAGTCCCTCCACCGCACGACACCCATGTGCGGGGCGGGGATGGCCGCGCCCTCCCCGGCCCCGGTTTGCCGGCCCGTGACCGCCCCGGCGGGTGGCCACCGGCTGTTTTTGCGCCGGGGGTATCCATGGCTTATTCCTTGAAAACAAAAATCTGGACCGGCTTCGCGGCCTCCATCCTGTCGGTGGCGGTGGTGGGCGCGGTGGGCTTTCTGCACACCTCGCGGGTGCTGGAGAACCTGGTGAACTTGCTACAGGCCTATTCGCCGGCGGTGCAACAGGCGCGCGCGGTGCAGGTGGGCCTCTTGGAGCTGCGTCACCTGCAAACAGAGGCCTGGGCCGCCCAGGGCCAGGGGCGCGCCGCCCTGTTGGACCGGGTGCGGGAGATGGCCGGCCAGTTGGAGCGTCAGGACCGTGACCTGGCCCAGCGCCTGAGCCAGGTGGCGGCGCTGCACCAGGGCGGTCAGCCGGCCCTGGCGGTGGCGGACCTCAACCCGGCGGGTCAGGCCCGGGCCTTTGCCCAGGCCGCCAACCAGCCCGGCCAGGGACCGCCCCCGGCCCAGGCCGAGTTGGAGGCCCTGCTGGCCCAGGCCGGGCGCCTGGCCAGCCAGGGGCAGGAACTTTTGGCGGCGGAGACCCGGCGGGTGGTGGAGGAGCGCGCCAAGGGCAAGCTCTTCCTGGCCGTGCTCATCCCCTCCGGCGTGGTGGTGGTGGCCCTGATCGGCCTATGGCTGGCCGGGTCGGTCAACCGGTCCATCCTGGCGCTGACCCAGGGCCTGGCCGGCAACGCCCAACTGGTGGCCGCGGCCTCCAGTCAGGTTTCGGCCTCCTCCCAGACCGTGGCCGAAGGCTCCTCCCAGCAGGCGGCCCAGCTACAGGAGACCTCGGCCTCCCTGGAGGAGATGGCCGCCATGGTGCGCAGCAGCGCCGACAACTCCTCCCGGGCCGAGGAGCTGATGGACCAGGCCCGCCAGATCATCCGCGGCGCTGTCCAGGACATGGAGGCGACCTCCCGGTCCATGGAGCAGATCGCCCTGGCCGGGGCCGAGATCGGCAAGGTGGTCAAGTCCATCGACGAGATCAGCTTCCAGACCAACCTGCTGGCCTTGAACGCCGCCGTGGAGGCGGCCCGGGCGGGCGAGGCCGGGGCCGGATTCGCGGTGGTGGCCGACGAGGTGCGCTCCCTGGCCTTGAAGGCCGCCGACGCCGCCCGCGACACCCAGAGGCTGATCGAGGGGGCCGTGGGTAGCATCAAGCAGGGCGCCCAGATGGTGTCCGGCACCCGCGACGGCTTTCAGCAGGTGGACCGGGTGGCCGGCGACGTGGCCGGGCTCATCGCCGAGATCGCCGGCTCCAGCCGCGAACAGGCCCAGGGCCTGGAGCAGTTGGGCCGCGCCGTGACCCAGATGGGGGGGGTGATCGCCTCCAACGCCAGCCAGGCCGAGGCCTCGGCCAGCGCCTCCAGCAAGCTGGACGCCCAGGCCGCCGAGCTGCGCCGCACGGTGCGCCAGTTGGTGCTGCTGGTGGGCGCCGGGGAGGACTTGCCGGCCCGTGATCTCCAGGGGGCCGGCTCCGGGCCACGCGCCCTTCTGCCCCGGCCCTAACGCCAATATCCATATACCCACCCGCCGCGCGGCGGCGGGCGAGGCCGGCGCGGGCGGGGATTACCCCGCCCGCTGCATGCTGGGCGGCGAATCAACGGAAGCCGGTGACGTAGGTGAGGCAAGGGCGTCCGCCGGCCCGCAAGGGGGTCGAGGCACCTGACCCGGCCCGGGCCTTGCCTGGAAGATAAAAACTGGCGGAGCGGGCCCAAGGCCCGGCCTCAGTCCTTGATCTCCAGCACCATGCCCTCGCGGGCCGCCTCCACCGGCAAATCCGGCCCGGCCTCCTGGCGGGCCTGGGCCAGGATGTCATCCACCTGCTCGTCGCGGCGCCCGGGGTCGTGGTGGGTCAGCACCAGCCGCCCCACCCCCGCCCGCCGGGCCAGTTCCACCACCGACCGCCAATCCGAATGCCCCCAGCCCCGGCGGCTGGCCATCTCCTCGGGCAGGTATTGGGCGTCATGGACCAGCACCTCGGCCCCCTGGCAGAAACGGGCATAGTGGTCGGGGTTGTAGGGGCCGGGGCCGTACAGCTCGTTGTCGGTGAGAAAGACCAGGGCCCGGCCCTCCACCTCGAAGCGGAAGCCGATGCCGCCCTGGGGGTGGTTCAGGCCGATGGTGGTGACCTGCACCGACCCCAGGCGGAAGCGCGGCGGGCGCAGGCTCTCGTCGGCCTGGATGCGGGCCGGCAGATCGGAGAAGGTCACCGGGAAGTTGCCGTCGCCGCGGCGGGAGTCGAAAAGGCTGCGCAGGCCCTCCATGCCCCGGGGCCAGCCGCCCACGGACAGGTTGGCGCCGCCGCGATAGGCCGGCTCGAAGAACAAAAAACCCAGGAGGTGGTCCCAGTGCAGGTGGGTAATCAGGAGGCAGAGGTCCAGGGGCTGGCCGTACTGGGCCAGGCAAAGGCCCAGGTTGCGGATGCCGGTGCCGGCATCCAGAATCACCGGCCGCTGGCCCTCGATTTCCAGGCACAGGCAGGTGGTGTTGCCGCCGTAGCGCAGGGTGTCCTTTCCCGGCACGGCGATGGAGCCCCTGGTGCCCCAGAAGGTGAGTTTCATGGATCCCCCGTGCGGCTAAGAATGCGGGCGCCGTTACCTACTTTAATCATATCCGCGCACCGCTTGGCAACCATTCACGGCCTGGATATCAGGCTGATGTCGCCGTAATAGGCCACCGCGGAGCCGCCGGTGTTGTCGGTGTCGGTCATCACCGCCACGGCCCCCATATCGCCGGGTTGGCCGCCGAAGAGCCGGCGGTAGTCGGCCGCGATGTCGCGCTCCTCGCTGACCCACTGTCCGGCCCGCGCCGGGCCGGACTCAACGGCCAGCATCATGGCGTTGGCGGTGAAGGCGTTGGGCAGGGACTGGCCCTGGGGCAGGTGGTTGGCCCAGATGTAGTTGATGGCCCGCGTGCGCCAGAACAAGGCGCTGGGAAAGACCACGTAGACCCGGGCGGCATAGTCGTCGCCGGCCTTGGTGCGTTCGTCGCCCTGGGGCAAGGTGCCCTCTATCTTCCAGGACCAGCGCAGCAGGGGGTATTGCCGGAGGTCCAGGCGCAGGGTCTTGATAAGCGCCGAGGCGCTGGCCCGGGCCTCGGCCTTGAGCACCATGCGCCCTTGGTCCTCCACCAGCTGGTACTTGGTGTGTCCCTGGAAGACCTTCTCCTCCCAGCCCGTCAGGTCGCCGGCGCTGAAGGCGCCCACCTTGACCTGGTCAGCCCAGACGAGTCCCCCCCCGGCCCCGCTCAGGACCAGGGCCAGGGCCAGCCAGGAGGCCAGACGCCAGGCCCGGGAGGGCGCCCAGGTCATCAGGCCGCGGGCCGGGCGCGGGCGGTGAGCCCGCTCACCGGACAGTGGATCAAGGCCCCCCGCCAGGGGCCCTGGGGCCCCACGGCCTCGCGCATGGCCGCCCAGCCGGGGCAGCCCCGGCAGATGAGCCCGCCCACCTTCAGGCAGGGCGGCGTGGGGCCGGGGCGCAGGACCTCCAGGGGCTGGGGTTGGGGCATGGGCTGGTCCATGCTACACCCGCACCAGCTCGTAGGAGCGCGAGCCCAGGCCGATTTCCTGGGCGTAGGCCAGTTGGATCTCCCAGTCCACCTTGGGGTAGATGTCGCGGAACTTGTCTTGGCCTGGCGCGTGGGCGTGCTTCAGTTCCGACTGGGCCGCGCCCTGGGCCTGGTTGACCAGGTCGGCCGAGGCCTGGTCCAGGGCCACGGGGTCCAGGCTGGCCACCACCCCCAGGTCGGCCACGATGGGTGCGTCCTGAAAGGGATAGCAGTCGCAGGCCGGGCTGATGTTGGTCAGGAAATTGAAGAACAGGCTGCGCTCCTCCTTGCCCTTGAGCACGGCCTTGGTGTAGGCCACCATGCGCCGCAAAAATTCGGGAATCTGCATGTCCCACTGAATCTGGATGGCCCCCGTGGGGCAGACCAGGATGCAGTCGCCGCAGCCGATGCACTTCTGGGGGTCCTTGCGCGAACGCAGGGCCGGGTGTTTGGAGCCCGCCGGGGCCGGCTCGTCGGGGCCGCGCTTGACCAGTTGAATGGCCGAGGCCGGGCAGCGTTTGATGCACTCGCCGCAGGCGATGCAGTGCTTGGCCACGATCTCCGGCGAGACGTTGCTGTGCATGAAGAGCTTGCCGCGGCGGCTGGCGGCGCCCATGCCCAGGTTCTTGATGGTGCCGCCGAAGCCGGCCAGTTCGTGCCCCTTGAAGTGGGCCAGGCTGATGAGGTTGTCGGCCTCCACCACCTCGGCGCCGATGTGGGCCTCGGCGCACTCGGGCAAGTCCACGCGCACCGCCGCCGAGGAATGCCCCTTGAGCCCGTCGCCGATGACCAGCGGCGCGCCCGCCACGCTGTAGGCGAAACCGTTCTCGGTGGCGGTGATGAGATGGCTCACGGCCTCGGCGCGGGTGCCCACGTAGAGGGTGTTGCAGTCGGTGAGGAAGGGTTTGCAACCCAGGGCCTTGACGGCGTCCACGAAACGCCGGGCCAACACCGGCCGGATGAAGGCGGTGTTGCCTTTCTCGCCGAAGTGAATCTTGATGGCCGTGAGCCCGCCGGATTTCAGCCGTTGGGCCGGCTCCAGGGCCTGGATCAGGGCGTCGAGCTTGTCATTGAAGGAACGCTTGGGATTGGCGCGCAGATCGGCGAAAAAGACCTTGCTAGGCATGGGGCAACCTCCAGGCAGCCGGTTTATAGCTCCCTCTAGGCTAGGCGAGGGGATGCGGGGTGTCAATAGCGGGCGGCGGAGGGTAAGGACCACCACGGGTACGGCCGGGCGGCCGGGGGCCGCGGCACGTCGGGGCCAGAGACAACACCTTGACCTTTTTGGGTAGCTCAAGAGGTCAACATAATGTTTTTACTATATTTGTTTGTGAAAAAAAGGTTGGCATGCGCTTGCGCCAATCAGTTTGCACGCATGCCGGCGCGCTCCAGGAACCAGGCGCCTGGCCATGCCGCCCGGGCAGAGTCGGCATGGGCTCAGGGCCGGCTGCGGGCCAAGGCCGTTTGCCGCGCCCCCGCCGGCTTTCCCCTCCGCGCCAGCACCCCCAGCCCCGTGAGCATGAAGGCCATGGCCGCGCCCAGGTGAGTCAGGTCCAGGGCCAGCATCATGCCAGGCCAGACAAAGACACCGGCGTTGCGCAAGGCCTTGCCCGCGCCCGTGAGCAGCAGCAGTCCCAGCAGGGTCCATCCCCAGCGGCCCCGCGGCCCCCAGGACCAGCGGCCGCCGGTCTGACGCAGGGCCAGGCCCAGGCGCCAGGCCAAAAGGCCCAGCAGCAGGGCGGCGGCCCCATAGTGCAGATTGCTGGTGACATAAAAGTCGGCGCTGAAGGCCAGCCCCGGCAGGTCGGCCAGGTAGTAGCGCTTCATCACCGGCAGTTGGGCCAGGCCGCTGAAGATCAAAAGGCCGCAGGCCAGGGCGTAGAGCCAGCCGGCTGGCCGGCCCCCGGGGGCATAGTGATTGTTCATGCCTGGCCTCCCTTCTGGCTATCGCTGTCTTTTGCCGGCGCGGCGGCCGGCCCCGCCAGACGGCGGGTCTTGCTGAAAAGCCGGCCCAGCCCGGCGGCCAGGCCGGCCACCGGGGCGATAGCCAGGGCCAGGGTCAGGTTTTGGGCGTCGCCCATGCTGTTCTTCACCAGCCCCATGGCTGGCCGTCCCAGGTTGCCGGGCTCTGGCGGGCGTCCGGCGGCCTGGGCGTCGGCGCGCTCCTTGTGGGCCTTGGCCTGGTGGTCCTTGAGCAGGGCGGCGTTTATCTCGCGGAAGGGCAGCGGCGCCACATAGATGGTATTGGTGCCGCCATTCTCCTCCAAACCGTAGACATAATCCCGCCACCGCTCTGGCGAGGCGCCGTCCTTGGCGGCCATGTCACGGGCCAGGGCCTGGGCCTGGGCCGCCTGGGCGGACCGGGGAGCGATGCTCTGCACCTGCTGGGGGCACTCCGCCAGGCAGCGCGGGGCCTGGCCCTTCCGCAAAAGCGGCAGACAGCGGTGGCACTTGAACATCACGCCGTTACCCACGTACTGGGGCAGCAGGTTCAGGTACAGTCCCACGCCGGACTGGCGCTGGGGTATGTGCCAGGGGCAGACGTTCTTGCACTTGGCCCCGCCCAGGCAGATCTCCGGGTCGATGTGCACCACGCCGCTTTTCTCGTCCTGGCAGGCGCCAAAGGGGCAGAGGTCGGCGCAGGGGGCGTTTTGGCAATGCATGCAGCGCCGGGGCAGGTGCAGCTCCACCCGGCGGCCGGCGTGCTCCACCTCCAGGTGCTCCACGTACAGAAAGTTGTAGGGCGTGAGCCGGTCCCGCACCTGCTTGCGGCCGGACCAGTCCTCCGTGGGCACCCGCGCCGGCAGGGAGCGGGGTATGGGTTGCACCGGGTCGGGCAGGTCGGCCTGCCACTGATCGCGGCAGGCGTCCACGCAGGCCTCGCAGCCGATGCACTTGCTCAGGTCCAGCAGGGTGCACAGGTCCTGGTCAGACTGTCCCGCCGGAGCGGCCAGGGCCGCGGGCAGGGCCAGGCCGGAGACGGCCAAGCCGGCGGCCGCGGCCAACCCGCCCGTGAGAAACCCGCGCCTTGAAATGTCAGGGGCCATGTTGGCAACTCCTCAATTAGCCAGGGCCACGGGGGCACGATCGCCCCTCTTTCCCGGCAGAAAGCAAGGCCCGTGCCGACAAGGGCCGTCAGATTATTATGCTTTGTAAACAGCGTGTTAATCGCGCAGGCCTCGGGAGAGGGCTCGCGCGCTTAACGCTTAACGTGTTTCCTGCGTTAAGCTAACCTTCCAGGCCCAGACGCTTGAGGCGCTTCCAGAAGGTCACTCGGCTCACCCCCATCAGCTCGGCGGCCTTGGCCTTGTGCCCGCCACTGGCCTCCAGGGCCTCCAGCACCTGCTGGCGCATCTGCTCGTCGCTGGCCCGGTGGGGATGGTGACCGGACGCGGCGGAGCCGTCGGCCTGGTCCAGACCCAGCACCGTGGGTGGCAGGTGCTGGGGCTGTATCTCGCCCTGGCGGCAGGTGACAAAGGCGTACTCCACGGCGTTTATCAGCTCGCGCACGTTGCCCGGCCAGGCGTAGGCCATCAGGCGCTCCAGGGCGGCGCGGCTGAAGCCGCTGATGGGCCGGCCCGAGCGCAGGGACAGGCGCTGGCTGAAGGCCTGCACCAAGAGGGGGATGTCCTCGAGGCGCTGGCGCAGGGGCGGCAGGCGCACGGGGATGACGTTGATGCGGTAGTAGAGGTCCTGGCGGAACTTGCCCTGGGCCATGAGGCCGGCCAGGTCCTGGTTGGTGGCCGAGATTATGCGCACGTCCACCTTGATGGGCTCCTGGGAGCCCACGCGCTCGATCTCGCCCTCCTGCAAGACCCGCAGGAGCTTGACCTGCACCGCCGGCGGCAGGTCGCCGATCTCGTCCAGAAAGAGACTGCCGCCGTGGGCGGCCTCGAAGCGCCCCTTGCGCAGGCGCTCGGCCCCGGTGAAGGCCCCCTTCTCGTGGCCGAAAAGCTCGCTCTCCAAAAGGGCGGGGTTCAGGGCCGCGCAGTTGACCTTGATGAAGGGGCCGTCCTTGCGCGGGGAGCGGCGGTGGATGGCCGCCGCGGCCAGCTCCTTGCCGGTGCCGCTCTGGCCCAGGATCACCACCGGGGCCTGGCTCTGGGCCGCCGAGTCCAGGAGGTCGAAGACCTCGGCCATGGCCTTGGACTCGCCCAACAGCCCCTCGAAGCCGTAGGAACGGTTGAGTTCCCGGCGCAGGCCGTTGATCTGGCGCTCCTTGTCCACCACCTCGCTTATGTCGCTGAGCGTCTCCACCCCGCCGATGACTTGGCCGTGGGCGTCGTGCAGCACCACGGCGTTCTTCAACAGGTGCACGTCCCGGCCGTCCTTGCGTTTGACCATGCAGCGCCGGTCGGTAACCCGGCCATACTGGAACAGGCCGCAGGCCAGGGCGCCGTCCTGACCTTGGCATGCCTGGCAGGTCTCGGACTCGAAGACGGTGCAGGAGCGCCCCAGCACCTCCTCCCGGCGGTAGCCGGTGATGCGCTCGGCCGCCGGGTTGATGAAGACCACCACCCCGCTGGTGTCCACGATGAACAGCCCCTCGGCCATGGTGTCCACCACCGACTGCCAGTAAAGGTGACACTGCTCGCTGGTTATTCCGTCGTCCACGCCGGCCCCCTGCTAATGTCCCATGTTAACTGAACGTTAACATGGTGGGGGCCTCAACTCAAGGCCATGGGCAACTATTGGTTATCACCGCATAATTTTGCCGGCCTCCCAGGGGGCATAAT
>JAKAGJ010000037.1 GCA_021815655.1 Deltaproteobacteria bacterium
CATCAACGCCGCGCGTCAGGCCCAGGGCCAGGGGCCTTTCGTCCTGGACCGCTCCCAGGCCTACCTGGGGGTGCTGGTGGACGACTTGGTGACCCGGGGCACGGCCGAGCCCTACCGCATGTTCACTTCCCGCGCCGAGTACCGACTGAGCCTGCGCGAGGACAACGCCGACTTGCGGCTCACGCCCCTGGGGCGGGAGCTGGGCCTGGTGGGTGACGCGCGCTGGCGGGTGTTCACGGCCAAACGCCAGGCCCTGGACCAGGCCTGGCAGCGCCTGGAGGCGGTGTCGCTACGCCCCACGCCGGCCATGAACCAACGCCTGCTGGAACTGGGCAGCGCGCCCTTGAAGCGCCCCCTGCCGGCGGCCGAACTCTTGCGCCGGCCGGAGCTGGGGATTGGGCAGGTGGCGGGGCTGGACCCGGCCTTGGAAGGGCTGGGCCAACTGCCGCCGGAGGTGGCCGAGCAGCTTCAGGTCAAGGCCCGCTACTTTGGCTATGAGGCCCGCGAGCGCCAACAGGTAGAGCGCTTCCGCGAGCAGGAAGGCACGCTGATCCCGCCGGAGATGGACTACCGCGGCTTGCCGGGCTTGAGCCGCGAGGTGCAGGAGAAGCTGGCCCGCATCCGGCCCCTGAACCTGGGCCAAGCCGGGCGCATCAGCGGCGTGACCCCGGCGGCCCTGGCGGTGGTGAGCCTGCACCTGCACCGCCTGGCCCGCTCCCCCCGCGAATCACTCTGACCAACTGGAAGCGGCGGGGCCTGGCCGGCTTTATGCTTGCCGGGCGGCCCGGCTTGGGATATCATCCATGCACGCCGGTAACTTACTTAAATCAAAGGAGGCTTGGCCGTTGACTCACCAGGAGGCGCCGGAAATGGGGGCTTCTATGGGGGCCAAGGCCCAGGCCACGCCGGACCCGTCGGGCCGGCGCCGGGTGGGGAGGCTGGCGGCCTTGGTGGTGGGGCTGGTGCCCAGGAGCATCACCCCCAACCACCTGACAATCATGCGCATGCTGGGCTCGTTCTTGATCCTGGGCGTGGGGCTGAGCCAGGCCCACCTGGGCTGGATCGTGGCCTTGGGGCTGGTCTCGGGGCTCAGCGACAACCTGGACGGCATGGTGGCCCGGGTCAGGGGACAGGTCAGCGAGCTGGGGGCCATGCTGGATCCTCTGGCGGACAAGCTCTTCGCCGCGGTGTTGATGGTGGTGCTGTGGTGGCGGGGGATGGCCGATTGGCGGCTGTTGCTCCTGGCGGCTTCCATGGACCTGCACGCCGTGGTGATCCCGCTGCTCATCATTTGGCGGCGTCGGCGCCAGGGGCGGCCCCTGAGGCCCGCCCCGCGGGTGCAGGCCAACACCTGGGGCAAGCTCAAGACCGCGGTGCTGGCCTGGTCCATGGGTTTCATCATCCTGGGCACCACCTTTGAGGTGCCCTGGATGACGGTGCTGGGTACCTACAGCATCTGGCTGGCCGTGGGCCTGGGCCTGGTGGCCCTGGTGCGTTATTTCGCGGCCTACCGGGCCGGCAAATTCGAATAGGCGGCGGCGCGGACCAGGACCGCCGGCGGCGCCGCCCTGGCGGGGCCGGCGCCTCCCCGGAACCAAAGGGATTGAAGCATGGCGCAGACCCCGGAAGTACAGCTCGGCTACTACGTGGAGCGCATCAAGGGCAAGGTGGGCACCGGCGACACCTCCAAGAATGCCACCATGGAGAACTACTGGCTGGCCAGCGAGGTGCTGGGAGACATGGTGCGGGTGGAGCTGTTGGACATGCACGACGAGCCCACGGGCTTCGTGGAGATGGTGGCCCTAGCTGATTTCGGCAAGCGCTTTGAATACGCCCCGGAGTTCTCGCCGCGCAAGGTGACGGTGCGTCAGAAGCAGGCCGACCGCGTGGCCGCCCGGGCCGAGCGCCACCTGGAGGGCAAGGAGTATCTCTCGGCCGAGTTTGAGTTCAGCAACGCGCTCAAGCTGGACGAGCAGAACGTGCGGGCCAACTTCGGCCTGGGCAAGACCTACCTGGCCACCGGCCAGACCGACAAGGCCGCGGACGTCTTCCGCAAGCTTTCGACCATCGAGGCCGTGCTGGAGCCGCAGAACAAGCACATCTTCAACGAGTTCGGCATGAACCTGCGCAAGATGGGGCTCTTTGTCGAGGCGGTGCGCCATTACCACCGCGCCCTGACGCTCACCGCCGGCGACGAAAACCTGTGGTTCAACCTGGGTCGCGCCCTGTTTGAGGGCGGCCAGCACAAGCAGGCCCTGGGGGCGGTGAGGAAGGCGCTGGAGATCAACCCCAATTTCGAAGAGGCCCGCCAGTATTTGCAGGGCATCATGCAACGCATAAGCTGACAGGCTGTTGAAAAAGCAGCCTGCTGGCGGGCCAAGGACGGCCCGCCAAAACGCGCAGGCTCTTATAACCAAGCTTTTTGGGAGAGTTGGCCTAATTGATTTCGGCTAACTCCAGTTGAAAAAGTCCAGGGACGGGCTTTTTCAACACCCTGCCAAGCCAGTTACAGTCAGGAGAGTGACATGGAAGTGAAGACCATCGGCGTGGTGGGTGCGGGCCAGATGGGCAACGGCATCGCCCAGGTGGCGGCCGCCGCCGGCCTTGACGTCATCATGAACGACATCAAGGACGAGTTCGTGCAGCGGGGGCTCAAAACCGTCGAATCCAGCCTAAGCCGCCTGGTGAAGAAGGACAAGCTCACCCCGGAGCAGGCCGGCCAGATACTGGCGCGCATCAAGCCCAGCCTGAGCCTGGAGGACATGGCCGCGGCGGACTTCGTGGTGGAGGCCGCCACCGAGAACGTGCAGCTCAAGCTGGACATCTTCCGCAAGCTGGACGCCGTCTGCCCGGCGGGAGTGATCCTGGCCAGCAACACCAGCAGCATCAGCATCACCAAGATCGCCGGGGCCACCAAGCGCCCCGAGTCGATTATCGGCATGCACTTCATGAACCCGGTGCCGTTGATGCAGTTGGTGGAGGTGATCCGCGGCCTGGCCACCAGCGATGCCTGCCACGCGCTCACCGTGGAACTGTCCAAGAAAATGGGCAAGACTCCCGTGCCGGCCAACGACTACCCGGGCTTCATCGCCAACCGCGTGCTGTTGCCCATGATAAACGAGGCCATCTACTGCGTGATGGAGGGCGTGGGTCAGCCCGGCGACGTGGACCAGGTGATGAAGCTGGGCATGAACCATCCCATGGGGCCGTTGGCCCTGGCCGACTTGATCGGCCTGGACACCTGCCTGGCCATCCTGAACGTGCTGCACGAGGGCCTGGGCGACAGCAAGTACCGCCCCTGCCCCCTGCTCAAGAAGTACGTGGACCAGGGCTGGCTGGGGCGCAAGACGGGCAGGGGTTTCTATCAGTACTAGGCGAGGCTGGCCGGGGGCGGCGCTCTCTATGACCGCCCCTGGCCCATCAGCCAGTTTGCGAGAATGTCGTGATCGCCATCATCAATTACGAGGCCGGCAACCTGACCAGCGTGCAGCGGGCGCTTACGCACCTGGGCGCGGCCTCGGTCATCACCCAGGACCTGGCCGAGATCGCCCAAGCCGAGCGCGTGATCTTCCCCGGCGTGGGCGCCGCCGGCGCGGCCATGAATTCACTGCGCCGTCTGGGCCTGGACAAGGCCCTCAAGGAGGCCCTGGCCAGCGGCAAGCCGGTGCTGGGCATCTGCCTGGGCACCCAGATCATTTTCGAGTCCAGCCAGGAGGATCTGGCCACCTGCCTGGGCATCCTGCCCGGCCAGACCGTGCGCTTCCCCGTGGAGCACAAGGACGCCGGCGGTCAGGCGCTCAAGGTGCCGCACATGGGCTGGAACAAGGTGCGCTGGCAGAAGGAACACCCGGTCTTCGCGGGGCTGCCCCAGGAGGCGGAGTTCTACTTCGTGCACTCCTATCATCCGGCGCCGGCCCGCCCCGCCGACGTGCTGGGGCTGACCGAGTACGGCCTCGTGTTCGCCTCGGCCGTGGCCCGCGGCAACCTGGTGGCCGTGCAGTTCCACCCCGAGAAGTCGGGGCGGCCGGGCCTGCGCATCTTGCAGAACTTCATCGCCTGGGACGGCAAGGAGGGGGGCCATGCTTAGCAAGCGGATCATCCCCTGCCTGGACGTGCGCGACGGCAAGCTGACCAAGGGGATCAAGTTCAAGGGCAACGTGGACATCGGCGACCCGGTGGAGATGGCGGCCTTCTACTACGAGCAGGGCGCCGACGAGCTGGTCTTCTACGACATCACCGCCAGCAGTGACGCCCGCAACATCATGATCGACGTGGTGCGCCGGGTGGCCGAGACCATCTTCATGCCCTTCTCGGTGGGCGGCGGTCTGCGCACGGTTTCCGACATGTACGCCGTGCTGGCCGCCGGGGCCGAGAAGGTCAGCGTCAACTCCTCGGCGGTGCAGAACCCCCATATCATCAGCGAGGGTGCCCGCCAGTTCGGCTCCCAGTGCGTGGTGCTGGGCATGGACGTGCTCAAGGTGGGGGCCAGCCCCGCCACGCCCAGCGGCTACGAGATGGTCATCCACGGCGGGCGCAAGCGCATGGGCATCGACGCCCTGGCCTGGGCCAAAGAGGCCCAGGAGCGCGGGGCCGGCGAGATATGCTTGAACAGCATCGACGCCGACGGCACCCGAACCGGCTACGAGCTGGCCCTGACCAGGATGATCAGTCAGGCGGTGAGCATCCCGGTGATCGCCTCGGGCGGGGCCGGGGTGCCCCAGCACCTGGCGGACGTGCTGACCATGGGCCAGGCGGACGCGGCCTTGATCGCCTCCATGACCCACTACGGCGATTACACCGTGGCCCAGATCAAGCAATACCTGCACGACCAGGGCCTGCCGGTCAGGCTATACTGGTAGAAGACAGGCCGGGACTCGGCCCGGACCAGCATATAAGGATACGAGCCATGGTAGCACCCAAGGACCTGTTCGACCTGGAGGGCCTGACCCATGCCTCGCTGTTCGCGGGGCTGGATTATGTCTGGCAGGCCCTGGAACGCATCAGCGACTACACCCGCCAGGCCGTGGCCTTGGCCGGGGCCACGGCGCCGCTTTTACGGGCGCGCGGCGGCGACATGCTGACTCATACCGTGGTGGTGCACCGGGGCGTGGTGCACGAGGCGGGCTTCGAGCTTTTGGGCGGCGACCCCACCAAGGGCAAGATGCGCGTGCGCCTCCTGGGCCAGGAGGTGGCCGACGCAGCGGTGATCCACGCCGGCGCGGTATTCATGGACGACCAGGTGCACATCGCCACCGGCGCCGTGGTGGAGCCGGGCGCGCTCTTGAAAGGCCCCACCTTCATAGGCCCGGGCACCGAGGTGCGGCAGGGAGCCTACCTGCGCGGCGGCTGCCTGGTGGGCAAGGGCTGCGTGGTGGGGCACACCACCGAGATCAAGAACTCGGTCATGCTGGACGGGGCCAAGGCCGGGCACTTCGCCTATCTGGGCGACTCCATCCTGGGGCGCGAGGTGAACCTGGGCGCCGGCACCAAGCTGGCCAACCTCAAGATCATCGACCGGCCCTTCCACATCAAGGTGGGCGAGGAGAACTACACCATAGCGCGGCGCAAGTTCGGGGCCATCATGGGCGACCTTTGCGAAACCGGCTGCAACAGCGTCACCAACCCCGGCACCGTGCTGGGCCGGCGGGTGCTGGTGGCCCCCTGCAAATCCGTGCCCGGCGGCTTCCACCCGGCCAAGACCATCATTCGCTAGACCCTTGACCAATACTGATATTTCGCTGACGCGGGCCGGAGATTCCGGTCCGCGCCTGCTTTTTGTCGAGCCCTATGCCAACGCCTCCCACCGCGCCCTTATCGACGGCCTGCTGGCGCATGTGCCGGCCCTCTGGACGGCGCTGACCCTGCCCGGCCGGCATTTCCGCTGGCGCCTGCGCGGGGCGGCCTCCTACCTGGCTTGCGAGGCCGCCGAGGTACTGGGCCAAGGCTGGGACGGGCTCTTGTGCTCATCCATGCTCAACCTGGCCGAGCTTAGGGGACTGGCGCCGGCCCTGGCGGCGGTGCCGGCCCTGGTCTATTTCCACGAGAACCAGCTTTGCTACCCCGCGCCCGGCCAGGCCGGCGCTGTCCAGCAAGAGCGCGACCTGTTCCTGGCTTACAGCAATCTGAGCAGCGCCCAGGCCGCCCGGGTGGTGGTTTTCAACTCGGCCTATCACCGGGACCAATTCCTGGGCGCGGCCCATGACCTGCTCTCCCGCCTGCCCGACGCCGTGCCCGCCGGCCTGGTGAAGGAGATTGAGCGCAAGAGCCGGGTGCTGGCGGTGCCCCTGGATACGGCGCCGGCGGCGGAGCTAAAGCGCGAGCCCAGGCAAGGGCCTCTGCGTATCCTGTGGAACCACCGCTGGTCCCAGGACAAGGACCCCCAGGCCTTTTTCGCGGCCCTGCAAGCCCTGGACAGCGCGGGGCTGGATTTTGATCTGGCCCTGCTGGGACCCAGCTCGGGCAGGCCGCCCCGGGTTTTCGCGGAGGCCAGGGAGTGGCTGGGGCCGCGTCTGCGGCAGTGGGGGGCGGTGGCTGAGCGCCGTGAATACTGGCGCTGGCTGTTGTGGGCCGATGTGGTGGTGAGCACGGCCCGGCAGGAGTACCTTGGCCTCAGCGTGGCCGAGGCGGTGTGGGCCGGCTGCCGGCCGCTGTTGCCCCGGGCGCTGGTCTACCCCAGCCTTTATCCGGCGTGCTATTTGTACGAGCCCGGCGGGCTGGATCAGGATTTAAGGCTCTTGGCGGCGGAGCCGGCCTTGGCCCGCGGCGAGGACACGCGCCCCCTGGTGGAGGCCTGGACGTGGGAAAATCAGGCAGGGGCCTGGGGACAAGTGCTAGGGGAGTTGGGCGGTCAGTCCTGAAAGGGCATGACTGCTGCCCGGCCGCATGGTCATTGGCCAAACCAGGAGCGGCCGGGGTTTAGCCAAGTAGGATATGATCCTTATTTCATGATGTTATCTAGCTAAGCGCGGGCGGGGATAACCCCCGCCCCTACATCAAGAAAAGGCAACGATGGCGTTGTCTTAATGTAGGGGCGGGGTTTACCCCCGCCCGTCTTGCCTTAGCGAAAACCACGTGGTTGCTATTAACCCAGGATTAAACCAGGGCCACGCGCAGCACGTCGTAGAAGGCGTCGGCCTTGGCCACCTTTATCATCACCTTCTGGCCGGGCTCCAGCTTTTGGCCGGCCTCCACCGGGATGGAGGTGAGCAGCATGATATCGGTGATGAGCAGTTGCCAGCGCTTGACCTGGTGCTCCATGACCAGGGCCTCCAAGGGCTCCGAGCCCCTGGCCTCCAGCCAGCGGGTGAGCCAGTAGCGCTGGCGGGCCTGGCGGATCTTCATGCCCTTGCGCACCACCGGCTCCACGCGCATGGCGTAGTCCTTCAGCTCGGCCTCGCCAAAGGGCGGGGCCTGGCCGGCCAGCACGGCGCCCAGTTGGCGCTGCATCACCAGGTCCAGGTAGCGGCGGATGGGGCTGGTGGCGTGGGTGTAGTTGTCCACCCCCAGGCTGGAGTGGCGCCCCGGGCTGGTGGAGATGTCCACGCGGTTCAAGAGCCGGCGCTGCCTGAAATGCAGGAAAAGATCGCTGGGGTCGCCCTCCTCAAAGGCCTCGCGGGGCGGCGCCTGGAGGCGGTACAGGGCGGGCACGCCCTCCTGGGCCAGGTACTGGCCGCAGAGCTGATTGGCCACGATGGCGGTCTCGGCCACCATCTCCCGGGCTGGGCCGTCGCGGTCCAGGCGCCGCACCCACACCTCGCCCTGCTCGTCCACCCCCACCAGCACCTCGGGCAGGGGCAGAAAATAGGCCCCAGCCTGGCCCCGGCGCTGGCGCAGGGCCAGGCAGGTCTCGTACAGGCCCTTGAGGCAGGGGTCGTGGGTGATCAGCTGGTCGGCCTCGTCGTAGGTCAGGCGCTTGCTGACCCTCAGCCGGCTGCGGCACAGGCGGTACTGCACGATCTGCCCCTGGGCGTCGATGCGGGCCAGGAAGCTGATGGCCGGCCGCGGTTCGCCCTCGCGCAGGGACAGGGCGTCCTCGCTGAGCCGGGGCGGCAGCATGGGGATGCGGGCGTCGGGCAGGTAGATGGAGCTGCCGCGTCCGCAGGCCTCCTGGTCCAAAGGGCTGTGCAGGGGCAGCACCGCCGCGGCGTCGGTGATGTGCACCCCCAGGGTACCGCCGCCTTGGGGATCGGGCTCGAAGCTAAGGGCGTCGTCAAAGTCGGTGGTGTACTGGCCGTCGATGGTGAAGGTGTAGAGCCCGTCCAGATCCTCGCGGCCGCCGTCCAGGCCGGCGAAGGGCGCCAAGTCCCGGGCCTGGGTCAATAGCTGGGGCGCGAACTCCGGTGACAGGCCCTCGCGCTTCAGGTCCAGGTTTTCGTGGGGGGCGTAGAAGCCCAGGCGCACCAGAAGGTTGAAGACTTGGCGCTTGCCGCCCAGGTCGGCCAGGGCCACCAGTTCCTTGGCTTTCTTGGCCCGGGGGGCCTCGTCCTCCCAGATCACCAACTCGCTGAGCAGGTCCAGGAGCCCCTCGGGCGCCGGGCCGGGGGCCGGGCCCTGGGGCGGCAGGGACTTGAAGAAGGCCAGGGCCTGGTCCAGCACGGCCTGCTGGGCGGCCTCGCGCTGGGCCTGCGCCAGCTTGTTTTCCAGCTGCTCGGCAGTAAGGGGCAAAAAGGCGCCATCCACCAAGCGGAAATGCAGCCGCTCGTTGAACAGGGCGCGCAGGGTGGCCGAGAGCTGGTCGCCGCCGGCGCCCTGGCCGAAGCACAGCTCGGCCAGGTCCTTGAGCGCCAGGGGCTCGCTCTCCTGGTGCACCAGCTCCCAAAGGTCGGGCACCTCAACGCCCGCGGCCAGTTCCTCGCGGCGGGCCTCCACCTTGCGCATGTACTCCACCTGGGCGGCGCGGGGCCGGTCCGGGGAGACGGCGGCGGGGGTCATGAGCAGCACCCGCCCCTGGGGCAGGGCTTCCTGGCGGTCCTGGGCGGTCCACAGCCCCAGGCGGCCTTTCTTGTTGGAGTTGACCAGCCCCAGGACAATACGATTTTTATCTATGAACTCGACAAGATGTCCCGTGGGGTCGGTCATGGGGGACTGGTCCTCGGACTGTGGGGTAAGCTTCAGGGCTCTTGGCCCAACCGCCCGGCAGGGGCCAAGCGCCGCTCCTGGGCAGGACCGGCAGGGGGTTGGGGCGCTGGGGGGGTGCCGCTGGTATCCGAACGGCGGCCCCGAAAAAACCCAGGGTTGCCGGGCCGTTCAGTGTTATTTAGCATACCGGCCCCCCTTGGAGGTGTCAACTTGCCCTAGCCAGGTGAAATGGTATTATGTGATGACGATCTAACCGGGAGTGCCTCATGATCCGCAAACGCGCCCCCCTGCTGCCCTGCCTGCTCATCTGTTTGATTTTGCTCCTTCAGGCCCTGCCGGCCGGCGCCCAGGGCGGCCAGACGGTGGAATTCACCCTGCCCAGCGTCTGGGGTGGCAACTTGAGCCTCTCGGAATTCCGGGGGCGGGTGGTGCTGCTGGACTTTTTGGCCACCTGGTGCCGGCCCTGCAAGGACGGCATACCCAAGCTGAACAAGCTCCAGCAGGAGTTCGCCAACAAGGGCCTGAGCGTGGTGGGCTTCTCCCTGGACAGCGGCGGCCT
>JAKAGJ010000038.1 GCA_021815655.1 Deltaproteobacteria bacterium
CGGCCGCCGCCCCGCCGGCCCGTAGGCCCGATCCGCCCAAGCCCACCCCCCGCGCCGAGGCCCGCCCCGAGGTTCGCCCCGAGGCCAAGGCCGCCCCGGCCAAGCCTCCGGCCAAACCAGCCGCCAAGCCGGCGGCCGAGTCACCGGTCAGTGCCCAGGTCAAGGCCGTGGCCGAGGCGGCCGCCGAGTCCGGCTCGCCCAAGAAGCACAAGGTGGTATACGTGGTCAAGCGCGGCGACACCCTGTTCACCGTGGCTCAGCGCTACAAGGTGACCATGAAGGACCTGCAACGCTGGAACGACCTCAAGCCCGGGCAACCCATACATCTGGATCAGCGCCTGGAGATTTATCAGTAGGCGACCCCGCCCCCTTAGGGCCTTTTTCCCGAAAAAATCGCAGGGCCGCCAATCTGGCGGCCCTGTCGCGTTATGGCGCGGAAGGTGACCCTAGCCTTGCAGGCGGCGCTGAAGGCTGTCGGCCACGCGGACGGCGGTGTGGCCGTCCCACAGGGGCGGCACCGTGCCCTGGGGCCAGTTGCCGGCCAGGACCTCCTCCAGGCTGGCGGCCAGCCCCGCCGGCGCGATCAGGCGGTTGCTGCCCAGGCGCACGGTCACCGGGCGCTCGGTATTGGGGCGCAGGGTCAGGCAGGGGATGTGCAGGTAGGTGGTTTCCTCCTGGATGCCGCCCGAGTCGGTGATGGCCAGGCGCGCGCCCAGCACCAGGCCCATGAACTGCATGTAGCCCAGTGGCTCCACCAGCTTCAGCCCCGGGGAGGCGGCCAGGTCCAGGAGACCGAACCGCTCCAGGCTGGCGCGGGTGCGCGGGTGCACGGGAAAGACCAGCGGCAACCGTCCGGCCACCGCCGCCAGGGCGGCCATGATTTCCCGCAGCACCGCCGGGTCGTCCACGTTGGCCGGCCGGTGCAGGGTCACCACCCCGTAGCCGCCGGGGCTGAGCCCCAAGGCCCGCCAGGGGGATTCCCGCTCGATGGCCGGGCGCAACATCTCCAGGGAATCCATCATGATATTGCCCACCAGCTCGATCTTGTCCGGGCTGATGCCCTCGCGCAGCAGGTTTTGGTCGGCGTCGTCGCTGGGGGTCCACAACAGGTCGCAAAGCACGTCGGTGACCAGGCGGTTGATCTCCTCGGGCATGGCGCGGTCAAAGGAGCGTAGCCCGGCCTCCAGATGGGCCACCGGCGCCAGCAGCTTAACGGCGGCCAGGGCGCAGGCCATGGTGGAGTTGACGTCGCCCACCACCACCACCCAGTCGGGCCGCTGATGCAGGAGCACCTCCTCGTAGGCCGCCAGACAGCGGGCGGTCTGCGCCCCGTGGCTGCCGGAGCCCACCCCCAGGTGCACGTGGGGCTCTGGCAGCCCCAGGTCCCGCAGGAAGGCCTGGGACATGTTGTAGTCGTAATGCTGGCCGGAATGGATGATGAGGGGCCGGCACCAGGGGCGGCGCTTCAGCTCATGATACAGGGGCGCCACATTCATGAAGTTGGGCCGGGCGGCGGCCACCAGATGCACGATGCGAGGGGGCATGGGCGCTCTTCCTCGTTGGGCGGAAGCCGGCCAACCCAGCCCCGCGGCAGGGGTTATCATACCCTGCTGGCACGCCAGGGCAAGGGCTCTTTGCCTGGCCCGGCGGCGGGCACCAAAAGGTCAGCCCCGGCCGGGTGGCCGGGGCTTATTATTTCTACTAACAGGCCTGGCCGCGTCCGTTGCGGCCTATAGGGGCCCTGCGCGTCGCCGCCCCCGCAAGTGCCTTGACGAAAGGCGACGACGCGCAGGGTTGGGGGGCAGAGTAGTTAAGAATGTATCGCTTCCCGGGCTATCAGTCAAGCTCCCAAATGCTAATAAAAACCTATGTCGAAACGTCTGTGTTCCCGGGCGGCTATCGGCCTACCCCATGGCAAGGGCGCCGATCAATCGGTTTTTGCCTCCGGATTTGTGGCCTTAACCAGGGCCAAGAGTCTTTCCCAGTCCTGGTCGACGCGTTTTTGGATGACGGCGATGTCCTCGGGCTTCAGGTGGCGGAAGCGGCGCTGAATCTTGAGGTAGTCCTCCACGGGCTTGGGGTTCTTGACGTCGCGGGAGAGCACGTAGCGGCCGTCGATCACCTCGTAGAGGGGGAAGATACGCGTGCCCACCACCAGGCGCGCGGTTTCCAGGGAGTCCTCGGGGGCGCAGCGCCAGCCCGTGGGGCAGGGCGAGAAGATGTGCACGTAGGCCGGACCGGGCACGGTGATGGCCTTCTTGACCTTGTTCATCAGGTCCAGGTGGAAGGCGGGGCTGGCCGTGGCCACGTAGGGGATGTTGTGGGCCGCGGCGATGGCGGCCATGTTCTTCTTCCAGGTCATCTGGCCCTTGGATTTAAGACCCGCCGGGCTGGTGGTGGTGCCGGCGCCCCAGGGCGTGGAGCTGCTGCGCTGGATGCCCGTGTTCATGTAGGCCTCGTTGTCCAGGCAGACGTAGGTGAAGTCGTGGCCGCGCTCCAGGGCGCCGCTGAGCGCCTGCATGCCGATGTCGGCGGTGCCGCCGTCGCCGGCGTAGGCCACGATCTTGGCGCCGTCGTCCTTGATGCGCCCCTTGCGGATCAGGGCCTTGCGCCCGGCCTCCACGCCGCTGGCCACCGCCGCGGTGTTCTCAAAGGCCACGTGAATCCAGGGCACCTCCCAGGCGGTCTGCGGATAGGGGCTGGTGATGATCTCCATGCAGCCCGTGGCGCTCACCGCGATCATGGAGCTGCCCACGGCCTTGGCCACCATGCGCAGGGCCAAAACCTCGCCGCAGCCCTGGCAGCCGCGGTGCCCCCTGGACAAGGGCTCCACCAGGGGGATGTTCTTGGGGGTGATCTTCTCGAAGTTCTTGAGTGCGTCGGCGGCTATGCTCATTCCTTCACCCCCACCATCTCGCAGGTCATCTCGCCACCCGCGGCAAAGGCTTTCCTGGCCTTGTCCAGCATCATCCTGAAATCGGCCCGGGTCACGTCGCGCCCGCCCAGGCCGGCCACGAAGTTCTGCACCGGCAGATGGTAGCCCTTGGCGTAAAGCAGGCCCCTGAGCTCCGTGGCCACCGGACCCGCCGGCACACCCGGCGACAAGGCCCGGTCCATGACGATCAGGCCCTTGGCCCCCTGGATGGCCGCCAGGAAATCATCCACCGGGAAGGGACGCCACAGGCGGATGCGCACGCTGCCCACCTTCACGCCAGCCTCCCGCAGCTCGTCGATGGCCGTCATGCAGGTCTCGCCCAACGAGCCCATGGTGACAAACAGCACCTCGGCGTCCTCGGACCGGTAGCTCTCGATGGGCTTGTACTGGCGGCCAAACTGTTTGGCAAAGCCCGCCCAGTGCTCCTTCACCACGTCATAAGATCCCAGCAGCGCCTCCAACGAGGCCTTCTTGGCCTCGGTGTACACCTCGGGCATGCCCACCATGCCCATGCTGATGGGCTGGGCTATGTCCAGACGCTGCTGCGGCTGATAAGGCGGCAGGTAGGCGTCCACCTCGGCCTGCTCGGGCATCAGCAGCGGCTCGATGACGTGGGTCAGCAAAAAGCCGTCCATGTTCACGATCACCGGCAGGCACACCCGCTTGTCCTCGGCCACCTTGAAGGCGTGCAGCATCAGGTCCAGCACCTCCTGCCCGTTCTCGGCGAAGGTCTGCACCCAGCCGATGTCGCGCTCGGCCATGATGTCGCTGTGGTCGTTCCAAATATTAAGAGGCCCCGACAAGGCCCGGTTGGCCACCGCCATCACGATGGGCAGACGCATGGCCGAGGCGATGAACAAAATCTCGTGCATCAACGCCAGACCCTGGGAGCTGGAACTGGTAAACGTGCGCGCACCCGCCGCCGAGGAGCCCACGCAGGCGCTAATGGCGCTGTGCTCGCTCTCCACCGGCACGAACTCCGCGTCCAGATGCCCGTCGGCCACCAGCTCCGCCAGATGCTCCACGATGTGCGTCTGGGGCGTGATGGGGTACGCCGCCACCACATCCACGTTGGCCAGCTTGGCCGCCTCAGCGCAGGCTAGCGATACCTCAAGACCCACACGCCGGGCCATACTTGTCCTCCTCTTTCTCTTCACGCCATTCGATGGCCTGCTTGGGGCACTCGGCGATGCAGATGCCGCAGCCCTTGCAGTAGTAGCTGTCCCACTTGTAATAGCCCTCGGCCGACTCGTCGGGCAGATAGGCCATGTCAGGGCAGGTGATCCAGCATAGACCGCACTTGATGCACTTGTCGCGGTCGGTCACAGGATAACGCTTGCCCCGCCAGTCGCCCGTGTTGAAGCGCTTGGCGCTGCCCGCCTCCGGCATGGCCATGCCCAGGGCCAGCTGCCGCCAGGGTACCAATCCTTCGTCAGCCATGCTCCTACTCCTCTATCACCGTCTCGGCGTAGGCGCGTTCCAGCGCCCGCCGGTTCTTGTCGGCGATCTTGCCGAAACGCTCCGCCAACGGAGCCACGATGCTCTCGGGCTTGATGAGCCCCGCCGCCTTCATCAACGACCCCAGCATCGTGGTGTTGGTGATGGGCACGCCCAGCTCCTCCTCCGCGATCTTGCTGGCGTCGGCCACCGCCGTGCGCCCACCGAAACCGCACTCACCGCGCACCGCCGACACCGGCTTACTGCTGTTGGCCACCAGCGTGCCCCCAGGCTTCAATCCCGCCTTCACGTTGGCCGTGGCCAACAGCGAAGGGTCCAGCACCACCACCACGTCAGGCTCGTAAATCTTCTCCCGCAGCTTGATCGGCGTGTCGCTGATGCGCAAAAATGCCTGCACCGGCGCTCCGCGCCGCTCAGGACCAAAGCTCGGGAAGGCCTGGGCGTATTTGCCCTCGGCGATGGCCGCCAAAGCCATCAACTCCGCCGAGGTCACCGCCCCCTGACCACCACGGCCATGGAAACGTACCTCAATCATGGGCGACTCCTTGTTTGAAATTGGTCAGACCTGGGATCACCGGCAAAACTCATTGTAATTGCACAAATGGATGATGTCAATCTTCTACCGGGGCACTAGTGATATATTGGTCAGACCTAAGTCTGCCCTTACCAGGCCGTGCGGGTCGCGGGAGCAAAGAGAGTAACAAGTGTATCCGGGCATTCGGATATGTCAACCAGCCTGGCCAGGCCTACAAAAAAGCCCCCGCCAGCGCGCGTTGGGCGCCGGCGGGGGCGTAAAAAACTGGCTTGCCGTGGATGGCCTACCTGCGATCGCCGAAGAGGCGCAGCAGCATCAGGAACAGGTTGATGAAGTCCAGATAGAGCTGCAAGGCCCCGAAGATGGCCATCTTGGAGACGGTCACCTCGTTGGCCGCCTCCAGGACCATGACCCGCAGGCGCTGGGTATCGTAGGCGGTGAGCCCCACGAAGACGCCCACGCCGATGAGGCTGATGACGTAGTCCATCACCGGCGAGCGGAAGAACATATTGACCAGCGAGGCGATGACGATGCCGATCAGGCCCATGAACAGGAAGGAGCCCCAGGCCGTGAGGTCCTTCTTGGTGGTGGAGGCCCAGATGCTGGTGATGCCGAAGGTGCCGGCGGTGACCAGGAAGGCCTTCATCACCGAGGCGCCGGTATAGGCCAACAGCACCATGCTGAGCGTCACGCCATTAAGGGCGGCGTAGAGCACGAAGAGGCCGGCGGCGGTGCCCACCGCCATGCGTTTGATGCCCGCCGAGATGGCCAGCACCAGGCCGAACTCGCCGATGATGGCCGCCCAGAACCACATGGTGGGGGCGCCGGTGCGCACGTTGAAAAAGATGCTAAGGGCCTCCATCGAAGAGGCCATGTACCAGGCCACCAGGGCCGACAAGGCCAGGCCGCCGGCCATCCAGTTGTAGACCCGGCGCATGAAGGCGTTGACCAGGGTTAGTTCGCCGGTGCCGCCCAAGGTGCGGGGGAAGGGCTGCTGATAATACTGGTTCATGGCTAATCCGCTCCGTGACTGATGAGGCGTGTCCCCCGGCCATGGCCGGGTGCGATGAAATTAATTATAACAGGCCGGTTCAGGGGCCAGCCATATTTCCCCGGCCCTTGGGCCTTAGCCCGCGCAGGCAAAGGGCTGCCCCACGCCATCCAGGGTCAGCCAGCGCCAGCGCCAGAAGCCGCCCAGGCCAATGACCAGGGCCGGCCCCGCCAGCACCAGGCCGGGGGGCAGAAAGACCTCCACGCCGTCCACCTCATGGCGGCGAAAGGTCTTGGCCATTTTGCCCTCCGGTGCCCGTGGCGCCACCTGCGCCGGCACCCCGCCGCTTCAGCCCACGCCGGGCCGGGGGGCGGTCACCGTGACCTGACCGCCCTTTTTCTTTATGAATTCACTGGCCTGAGAATCGATCTGGATGCGCATGGCCGTGCCTCTCCCGTGGTGATTTCCTATAAAGATGAGGCCAGGGAGGCGCTTGTCAAGGGGCAGCAGTCCCGCCGCCTTGCCGGCGGCTGACCGGGGATGTCACCGGGGATGGCCGCCGTGGTCCCCGTCTGCCCAAAGAAAACGGGCCGGACTCGCGTCCGGCCCGCCGGATAATCCCCGAGGACTCTAGAAATTGTAGCTCAGGCCCAGGCTCAGCTCGTTGCGGGCCAGGAAATCAGCCTGCATGTTCAACAGGAAGTTGTGCCCCAGGTTGAGGTCCAGGCCCAGCAGGGCGGTGACGATGTCATTGCTGCGCAGGCTGGCGTCGTAATCGATGCGGCTGGGGTTGGGGCCGTTGGTTATCCACTGGCCGGTGTACTTGCCCTCGTTGTAGGAGATGCCGCCGCCCACATAGGGCGTGAACATGCCGCAGGTCCAGTAGGCGGTGGCCACCAGATCGGTCTGCCAGTAGTAGTTGATCTTGTCCTGCACGTCATAGAAGGTCTGGGCGTTGTAGCCGGCGCCATCGGAGATGTTCTTCCATTCCTTGACCTTGCGGTCGTCGTAGCGCAGGTACTGGGCGGTGAGCAGCAGGCCCGGACCGCCCGGCCGCTCCCAGACCTTGGCCTTGGCCCCGGCGGCCCAGACAAACTGGTTCTGGAACCTGGCCTGCCACTCGGCGCCGGTCTTGAGATCGTGCTCAATGTACTTGCCGCCGGTGATGGTGCCGAAACGCCCAAAGACGTTGAGCCAGTCGCGCACGCCGTAGGTGGCGGTGGCCAGGAACTTGGACTGCTCCTTCATTTCGGCGCTCTTGTAGCCAAAATTACTGCCGTCGTTGGAAAAGCGCCGCTCCAGGGCGTAGTCCTTGAACCTTTGCGAGATCAGGTAGTCGGCGGACACGCCGAAGTTGGAATGCCCCTGCTGGAGCATTTGAGCCGGGTTGCCCAGGTCGCCGGCCTGGGCGGGCACGGCCAGTAAAATCAACCCCAGAATCAGCAGCGAGGAGAGTTTTTTCATGGTCAGGTCCTTTCGCGGCCAGGGCCTTACATGGGCCGTGCCCTAAAATAGTCATCGGGGGCGTAAACCTTGGATACACCCACCGTGGAGTCCTTCTCTATGACGAACTCGCTCAGCCCCATGTGGTTGCTGGAGCCCCAATCATAGGTGTAGCCCAGTTGGGTCCAGGGATAGGGTTTGTCGGTCTCGAAGCGGTCATGCTTGCTCTGGGCAAACCAGGCCTTGTAGTCGTCGGCCACGCTGGTGCGGCTGCCCTGGGGAAAATCCAGCTCCGCCACGGTGTCGGTGATCTCGGGGTCGGGGCTGGGGCGGAACAGGTCGCTGGGGTTAACCCAGAACTCCACTATGCGTGTGTAGCCGTTGTCCGGGGGCAGGCCCAGGAGCTGCTCCAGGCGCCGCATGCTGGGGGCGGCCAATTGGCCCTGGAAGAACTGGCGCAACTCCGGGGCCACGGTCACCCACAGTTCGCCAAAGCTGAGTTGGTAATTCTGCCCCTCGGAGTTGTCGTAATAGTTGCGGGTCAGGGCCACCATCTTGACCCGGGAGGCCCCGGCGGCGCCCTCCCAGACCAGGTTGGAGTTGTAGGCCACGATGGGCGTCAGGTGGTTGTCGATCTTGGAGGGCGAGGGGTCGCGCGCGTCGGCCACCGCCGCCAGGTAGGCCGGGTCCTGGTAATCGGCCGCCAGCCCCTGGGCGGCCAGCAGCAGGGACAAAAGCAGGCCCAGCGCCAGCCAGGGCCAGCGGCGTCGCACAAGCTTGGAGGTTAACATGCTGCTATTACTCACCTTATCTACCACGATTCACTAGCAGCCCTCTCCATGGGCCGCCCCTTGCCGGACGCCGTCCTTGCCGCGCTCAGGGCCTATTTTGGGTTAGCCCTGGGCCTGCGGCTACGTTGTCACAATTTACAACAACTTACAGGCAAGTAAACAGAAAAAAATTTAACGGCCCAGAATTATCACCGGCCGGCGCCACCACAAATTGCCGAAATTTACACTGGGCAGCCTCAGGCCAGGCCTCGGTCCAGGCTGCGATAACCGATGGCCTCGCTCAAGTGGGCCAGGCCGATGGCGGGGGCCGCCTCCAGGTCGGCGATGGTGCGGCTGATCTTGAGGATGCGGCTGTAGGCCCTAGCCGAGAGCTTGAAGCGCTCCATGGCCCGTTCCAATAGACGCAGGCCCTCGGGCGCCAGCGCGCAAAAGCGCCGGGGTAGCGCCGTGCTCATCTGGGCGTTGCAGAACAGGCCGTAGGGGGCCAGGCGCTCCTGCTGAATCCCCCGGGCGGACAGCACCTCCTGGCGCAGCACCGCCGAGGAAGGCCCGGCGGTTTCGGCCGCCAGGTCCTTGAAGGGCACCGCCGGCACCTCCACCTGTAAATCAATACGGTCCAGGAGCGGCCCCGAGACCCGGCCCATGTAGGAGCGTATGGTCGGCGCCGCGCATGTGCACTGGCGCTGGGGGTCGCCATGGTAGCCGCAGGGCCAGGGGTTCATGGCCAAGTTACAGCCCGGTCGTCAAGAAGGTCTGGAAAGGCAAAAGTGCCTATTATCCTCATGAGCTGAGAACGCTTGGCGATCATATCCACAAAAGACGGCTGGACCTTGAGCTTTTTCAGAAGGAGATGGCGGAACTGTTCCAGACGGACACCGCTACCATTACCAAATTGGGAAAAGAACCGGTGCCAGCCTGGGTTCGTGTTCTATCCGGCGATTATGAATTTCCTGGGCTACTGTCCCTGGGAGCCTATTCAGGCCTGGGGAGTAGAGACTGAATTGGCTTACCTAAAAAAGAAAGTCACGGAATTGATGCATTGCTTGGGTTCTTCCTACTAGCAGGGTCTTTATAAACACCCAAGCAAGAGCGTGGCAATAATTTATTGAACAGGCGCAACAGATAACTTTAGCGACCAAGGATTAGGTTTGCTCCTCAGCGCAACTGCGAGAGGAGCAAACCCATGAGCGACAAATTTTTGGTTGGCTACAGATGGGTGGCAAGCGGCGGAGCCAAGATTTGCGAACGATGCACGGCGATGAATGACCGAAGCTTCTACCTCAACCCCAAACCCGGCCAACTGCGTTACCCTGACGATATCCCTAGGTGTAGATGCTAAAGAGGTTGTCCACATGGTTCCGAGTATGGAGACTGGTGATTAGCGGTCACCCAGGCTCTCACCCGGAGGTCCACGTGAACAACCAACATCAGAATGCCAGAACCAC
>JAKAGJ010000039.1 GCA_021815655.1 Deltaproteobacteria bacterium
AGAAAACCCATCGTTCGTCCTTTGTCGTTGGGGCCGGCACGGCCGGCGGCGGGCTCAACCGTGTCCCCGCCCGCGAGACGGCCAGCCTGATACTGGCCCTTTTGCCACCGTCAGGTCAAGCGTTACCAGGGGACAGGCCTTCGCGGCGCCAGGACATTCCGCCGCCTTCCCCTTGGCCCCGACCGCGAAGACCCCTTGTTAACCCAGGCCGGGCGGTTTATGCTGAGGCACTGCGGCGGCACATCAACCGGGAGCGGCCCATGGACAGCGCCAGCCAACTCACCCGGACCCAGCTTCAGGCCTGCGTGGAGATGGGCCAGGCGCTCACCGCCGAACTGGACCCCAATCGCCTGCTGACCGTGGTGCTGGACAAGGTCTCGGGCCTGGTGCCGGCCGGCAACTGGTCGCTGCTCATCCTGGACGAGGCCAGCGACGAGCTGTATTTCGCCCTCAGCGTGGACCTTGACCAGGAGGTGGTGGCCGGGTTGCGCCTCAAGCCCGGCCAGGGCGTGGCCGGCCAAGCCCTGTCCGAGCGCCGGCCGGTGGTGGTGGCCGACGTGGCCCAGAGCCCCCACTTCCACCCCGAGGTGGACAAGCTCACCGGTTTTGTCACCCGCTCCCTGATCGCCGTGCCGCTCATCTTCCAGGGCCGGGCCCTGGGCGTCTTGGAAGCGGTCAACCCCCAGCGCCTGGACGAGGCCGCCCTGGCCCTGATGAATGTGATCGCCGACTTCGTGGCCATCGCCGTGGAGAACACGCGGCGCTTCCAGCGCATGCACGAGCTGTCCATAAAGGACGATCTCACCGGCCTGTACAACACCCGCCATCTCTACGGGGCCCTGCAGGAACTGGCCCAGGGCCGGGGAGCGATCTTCTCCCTGGTCTTCATGGACATCGACAACTTCAAGCGGGTGGTGGACACCCACGGCCATCTGAACGGCAGCCGCGCCCTGATGCAGGTGGCGGGCACCATCCGCCAGGTGCTCATCCCGCCGGCCTTCGGCGTGGCCTATGGCGGCGACGAGTTCGTGCTGGTCCTGCCCGGCCAGCGCCGGGCCCAGGCCCTGGAAACCGCCCAGGCCGTGCGCCGGGCCATGGCCGCCACCAGCTACCTGGCCGACCAGGGCCTGAACGTGGGCCTGGCCGCCAGCTTCGGGGTAGCCAGCTTCCCCGAGGACGCCGCCGACCTGTCCTCCCTGCTCTCGCGGGCCGATCAGGCCATGTTCGGGGTCAAACGCGGGGGCAAGGACGGCGTGGCCGCCGGGCAATGCCGCAAGGAGGACCCATGAGGGACGAATCCCGCGCCCGTATACAACAGATCGACCGCCGGGCCGACGGCGGTGTCAACGTCTGGTTCCGGGTCTGGTTCGGCGACTACGTGGTCAACGTGCCGCTCACCCTGGAAGACGCCGCCGGCTTGGACGACGAGGCCGCCCGCCGCCTGGCCCAGGCCCGCTTCCAGGTCCTAGCCGCCAGCCTGGCCCAAAGCACCGCCGGCTGGGGGGCCTGAGCCGCCGCCCGGGCTAGAGCCTGGACCGGACCCAATCCACGATGCCCGGGGCGGGCATGGCCCCGGAGACCCGGTCGAACTCGCGGCCACCCTTGAAAAGCACCATGGTGGGGATGGACTGGATGCCGAACTGGGCAGCCAGCCCCCGCTCATCTTCGGTGTTCACCTTGGCCAGCATCACCCGGGGGTGCAACTGGCGCGCGGCCTGCTCAAAGGCAGGGGCCATCATCTTGCAGGGCCCGCACCAGGGGGCCCAGAAATCAACCAGCACCGGCAGATCGCCGCGGCCAATCAGCTTGGCGAAGGCCGCTCCGCCCATGGGCAGGGGATTGGGCTCCAGGAGGGCCCCGTGGCACTTGCCGCACTTGGGGCCGGCGGCCAGGCGGTCGCCGGGCACCCGGTTGACGGCCTGGCAGTGGGGGCAGACCAAGTGCAGGGTATCGGGCATGGCATCAATCCTCCAGGTTCATCGACATGCGTGCCGGGCCGGGGCCCATCCCCGGACATCACGGCTTCCTGAAAGATAAGACCGCCCATGGACCACGGCAACAAACGCCGGGGCCCGCGCTGCGTTGGCGCGCGGGCCCCGGCCGGGAGTCGCGTCCGATCGCCGCCCCTAGTTGGAATACATGATCTTTGGCAGCCAGGTGGCCAGCTCTGGCCAGAAGATGACCATGACCAGGCCTATGAGCTGGAGGATGACGAAGGGGATGATGCCCCGGTAGATGTGGCCGGTCTGCACCCCCGGCGGCGTCACGGCCTTCAGGTAGAACAGCGAGAAGCCGAAGGGCGGCGTCAGGAAGGAGGTTTGCAGGTTCACGGCCAGCAGGATGCAGAACCACAGGGGATCGAAGCCGAACTCGATCATGATGGGGGCCAGCACCGGCACGTGGATGAAGGTGATCTCGATGAAGTCCAGCACGAAGCCCACCAGGAATATGAGCCCCATGACGATGGCCAAAACCACCCATTTGGTGTGGGTCTCGGCGATGCCCGAAAGGAAGCGGCGCACCAGGTCGTCGCCGTCCAACTCGCGGAAGACCAGGCCAAAGGCCGCCGCGCCCACCAGGATGATGAAGACCATGCAGGTCAGCTTGGTGGTGGCGTCCATCACCTCCCGCAGCATCTTCATGTTGAAGCGGCGGTTCATCGCCGCCAGCACCACCGAGCCCACGGCGCCCACCGCCGCCGCCTCGGTGGGCGAGGCCACGCCCGCGAAGATGGAGCCCAGCACCGCCAGGATCAGCAGCAAAGGCGGCACCAGGGCCTTGACCACCCGCCGCGCGAACTGGGACAGGTCCATGCCCGCGCTCTCCAGGGTGATGGGCGGGCCGTAGTGGGGCTTCAGGCTGACCAGGATGAAGATGTAGATGATGTAGAGCACCACCAGAACCATGCCCGGCAGCACCGCCCCGATGAACAGGTCGCCCACCGGCACCTGCACGATGGTGCCCAACAGCACCAGCACCACGCTGGGCGGGATGATCTGCCCCAGGGTGCCCGAGGCCGCCACCGTGCCCGTGGCCAGCTCCTTCTGATAGCCATAGCGCATCATGGTGGGCACCGCCAAAAGGCCCATGGTCACCACCGTGGCCCCCACGATGCCCGTGGAGGCCCCCAGCAGCGCCCCCACCACCACCACCGAGATGGCCAGGCCGCCCTTGACCCGGCCGAAAAGCATGCCCATGGTCTCCAACAGGTCCTCGGCCATGCCCGAACGCTCCAGGGTGACGCCCATGAAGATGAACAGCGGCACCGCGATCAGCACCACGTTCTCCATGACCCCCCAGATGCGCAACGGCAAAAGGTCCAGGAACTCGATGCCAGGGCCCATCAGGGCGAAGGCGAGGGAGGTGCCCAAAAGGGTGAAGGTGACCGGGAAGCCCGCCATCAGGAGGATGGTGAGCGCCAGGAACATCCATGCAGCCAGGTATTCCATCACTTGACCTCCCCGGCGCCGGACTCGCCGGGAGCCTGGCCCATGACCGTCAGCAGGCTCTTGATGAACAGCGAAAGGCCCTGCAGGCCGAAGAAGACGAAGCCCAGGGGGATGCAGGCCTTGAGGATGAAACGGTGGGGTATGCCGCCCGGATCGGGCGAGCCCTCCGATTGCAGGAAGGAGGTCACTGCGAAGGGGATGGTGGTGTCGATGATCAGGTAGACGCCCGGGAAGAGAAACAGCAGGCAGCCCACCAGGTTGATCCAGGCCTGCCCCTGGGGGCCGAAGCGCTGGTAGAAGATATCCACCCGCACGTGGCCGTCACGCAACAGGGTGTAGCCCGCCCCCATAAGGAAGATGAAGGCGAAGATGTGCCACTCCAGCTCCTGGGTGGAGACGAAGCTGATGTTGAACAGATAGCGCATCACCACGTCCCCGAAGACCACCAGCACCAGCAGCGCGGTGACCCAGGAGACGAGGCGCCCCACCCGCTCGTTGAGGGCGTCGATGGCCGCGGCCAGACGTTTTAGTGCGTTCATGCGGGGCTCCCCATGTGAATTTGTTGTTGGGTCCTGCCGCCCCCGGACAAAAAACCCGCCACGGCCGCCTGTGACCCTGGAGCAGGCGCTTTTTCGGGGGCGTATTAAATCAAGCAAGAGGCATGCCGTTCACAAGGGAGCCATCGTCGGCGCCGGCTCTGGGGCCACCCGGGGAGGGGGCGCCCTGGCCAGGGCCGGCGACCAGGCGGCCTGGTGGCCCTGGACCGGCCTGGCCCCGCTGGTCTCCGGTTGCGGGATGCAAGAAGGTAGCTGCTTTCGCTTGCATAATGCAAACAACCGCGGCGGGTGGCGCCCTTCTAGCCCAGTTGGGCCAGCACCTGGCCCAGGCGCTCCAGCAACTCGGCCACGTCTCCCGGGGTGGTTGGGCGCCCCCAGGAGAAGCGGATGGTGCCCGGGGCATACTCCGGCGGGGCGGCCATGGCCGCCAGCACATGGGAGAGGCTGGTGGCGTCGCCGTGGCAGGCCGCGCCCGCGCTGACCGCCACATCCAGGCCCGCCAGGCCGGAGATGATGTCCGCTGCGCGGCGGCAGCCGAAACCCACGAACATGGTGCCCGGCAGACGGGGGGACGCCTCGGCGAAGAGCATGTGGTCCGCTCCCAGGCCGGCCAGGCCCTCCAGGAATAGCCGGCCCAGGCCGCGCTGGCGCGCCTCCTCCTGGGCCAGATCCTGGCTGGCCAGCTCACAGGCCGCGCCCAGGCCCACCAGGAAGGCCACGTTCTCGGTGCCAGAGCGCAGACCCCGTTCCTGGCCGCCGCCGCGCATTTGGGGGGCGAGCTTGAGGCCTTCGCGCACGTAGAGCGCGCCCACGCCCTTGGGCGCGTAGAGCTTGTGGCCAGCGATGGTCATGAGGTCCAGGCCCAGAGCGGCCACGTCCACGGCAATCTTGCCCACGGCCTGGGAGGCGTCGCTGTGCACCGGTATGCCACGCTCCCGGGCCGCGCTGGCGATCTCGGCCAGGGGTTGAATGGCCCCAGTCTCGTTGTTGGCCAGCATCACCGAGACCAGGCTGGTCCGGGGACGGCAGGCGCGCTCCACCTCCCCGGGGTCCACCAGGCCCTGGCCGTCCACGCCGGCCAGGGTCAGATCCAGGCCCAGGTAGGCCAGGGCCCGGGCCGGCTCCAGGATGGCGGGGTGCTCCATGGCCGTGGTCACCAGATGGGCCCCGGCCACGCCCTCCAGCAGGCCGCGCAGCACCAGGTTGTTGCTCTCGGTGGCGCAGGAGGTGAAGTAGACCTCCTCGGGCCGGCAGTTGATCAGGCCGGCCACCTGGGCCCGGGCCTGGTCCACGGCGCGCCTGGCCCGCATGCCCCAGGCGTGTCCCGAGCCGGGGTTGCCGAAATGCTCGGTGAGAAAGGGGCGCATGGCCTCGAAAACCACCGGCAGGATGGGGGTGGTGGCGTTGTAGTCGAAGTAGAGCGGTCGCATCATGGGTCATCTCCGGACGAAGGGGCAAGGCGCGGACAGCGGCGGCCAGCGGCGGGCGGCGATGCCAGCCGGGACCGGGCCTAGGTGGGCAGCCCCTTGAGCTTCTTGACCAGGGTGACGGCCTCGAACTCCACGTCGCTGGCCTCTGATGGGCTGACGCGGGAGATGTCGGGCACCTCGTTCTCGGCCATGCCCCGGGCCCGCGAGGAGAGGTGCCTGGCCAGGCCCTCGCGGGCCTCGGGGCTGGCCATGGCCAGCAGCACCCCCAGCTTGTAATGCCCCAGGCGGGTGAAGACCTCCTGCAGGGTGGCGTCGTCCACGCCGGCCAGATCCTCCACGCTGGCCAACTCGGCCAGGCGGGAGGTCGGCTTGCGCGTGCTCTTGAAGAAGTCGGGGCCCATCTCCCGGGCGAAGTTCATGGCGGCGCTACGGTGCAGGAAGAGCAGGTTGAGGGGGATCTCGCCCGCCCCCACCTTCTTGGCCAGCATCTCCGGTTGGGTATCCACCAGTGTGGCGTAGTCATGGAAATCCAGGAACTCGGCCTCGTGCATGTCCACCTGGCTCTGTTCCTGCCACAGGTTGTGCACGTTGGTCGCCGCCTTGGCCAGGGCCTCCAAGTCGGGCACTCGCACCTGGGGGTCGCGCAGGTGGGTGCCGGGCTTGGCCACCTCCAACTGCACAACGCCCATCTTGAACAGCTTCTTGAACTGCTCGTCGATCTCCAGTTGGGAGACACCCATCACGTCCTTGATCATCTGTGAGAGGTCGGCCCGGCTCAGGGAGGCCGCTTGGGGGGCCTTGCCGCCCAGACGTACGCTCTGGGCCGGGGCCATGGCGCGCGCCTTCATCTCCAAGAAACGGGCCACTGCCAGAAGCAGGTTGGGCAGGGGCTGGCCGCCCAGCTTGGCCGTGGTGGCGCGCAGGCGCTCGATGAACATCTCGTTCATGATCTGCACGATGCGCGGGCTCTTGGCCAGGGCGTCGGCCAAGAGCGCCCGGTCCACCACCGCCAGTTGGCTGAACTCCTCGGCCTCGGCGCTGGCCGCGCGTGGATACTTGCTGATGACGCCCATCTCGCCGAATAGCCGACCCGGCCCCAGTTGCTCCAGCACGATGCGCTTGTTGTCGATCACCTTGTAGATGGTGATCATGCCGGTCTTGATCAGATAGGCGCAGTCGGCCACCTGCCCCTCTTTGAAGATGGTCTGGCCCTTGTGGAACTCTCGAACGCCGGGGGCCTGGGGTGCTTGGGTCATGCTTATCTCCAGACTGCGGGGAGGGCAGGTCTAGCCGCGCGCCCGCTGGTCCGGGGCCACGGCGAAACAGGGCTCATTTTAACACAGCAAGGGGCCAATTGAAGTCAGCGTTAATCGCCACCGCCAGTGAGCGGGGCCTGGCCCGGGTTGGCCCGATTGCGCAACCAGCAAACAATGCTTATAAATATTTGCAAAGTGAATGAGGAGTACACCATGCCCAAAATTCCCGCCATGTGCGATCGTTGTGGCAAAGTCCAAACCTCCGAGGTGAGCATCAGGGACGCCACCATGCACATCCGTGACCATTCGGAGGGCCCCTGCCCCTGTGGCGGCACCTTCCGCCTGCTGGATGGCACCTACGTGCACCTGGGCGGCCCCATCAACCTCTGCAACGCGCCCGAGGACGACATCGCCCGCTTCAAGCGGGCCTTGCGAGAGTTGGCCGCCTGCTGAGACCAGGGCCCGCGCACCCAGGCGGGCCGTGCTACACTTGCGGCAGGGGGGCGGCATTCCCGAGCGGCCCCCTATCTAACGGGAGGGAGGCGGGACCATGCAGTGCAACGTGGGCGGCGCCGACCGCCTTTTGCGGATCGTCCTGGGCGTGCTCGTCCTGGCCCTGGGCGTATACTACCGTTCCTGGTGGGGCCTGGTGGGCCTCTTGCCCCTGGGCACCGCCCTGCTTCGCTGGTGCCCGCTCTATCTGCCCTGGCGGCTGTCCACCTGCGCCAAAAGGCCCAAGCCCTGATGCGCGCCTGGTGGCCGCTATTGGCCCTGGCCGCCCTGCTGGCGGCCATGCTGGCTGGAATCTTGCCCCTTCCGGTTTGACTTGCCAGGGTCTGCGGGTTGCCGGGCGGCGGCCCCTGATCCCCAGACGCCGGTTCGGCGTCCAATCCCCGCCCCGCCCCTTCCGGAGATCGCCATGTCCAACCCAGTGCTGTTGCAGGTATTTTCCGACTACATTTGACCATGGTGCTATTTCTGCACCGGGCGTGTGGAAGAGCTTCGCCGCCAATTCCACCTGGACATCCGCTGGGTGGCCTTCCCCCTGCACCCCGAGACCCCTCTGGAGGGCCAGACCCTGGAGCGGTTTTTCGCCGGGCGCGGCCTGGACATCCCGGCCATGCTGGAGCGCCTGGGCCGGGCGGCGGCCGAGGCCGGGCTGCCCTGGGGCCAGCGCACCATGACCTTCAACAGCCGCCGCGCCCAGGAACTGGGCAAATGGGCCGAAGAGCAGGGTCGGGGCGAGGAGTTCCACATGGCGGCCTTCAAGGCCTACTTCGCCGAGGGCCTGAACATCGCCCAGATTACGGTGCTGCGCCAGATCGCCGCCAGGGCCGGACTGGACCCGGACCGGGCCGAGCGAGCCCTGGCCTCCGGGGTCCATGCCGCCGCCGTGGACCGCGACTGGGCGCTCTCCCGGGCCAGCGGCATCACCGCCGTGCCCAGCTTTCTGGCCGCCGGCCGCCTTTTGGTGGGCGCCCAGCCCTACCCGGTGCTGGCCCAACTGGCCAGCCTGGCCGGCGCGGAGCGGCTGTAGGGGCACGCTCGGGAGGCAAAGGCAAAAGAAGTCAGGAACGTGGGATTGGCTGGTGATGGCCGCGCTGGGGCGTCGGGCGGGTGGCCCAAGCGGCCCGCGCGGGGGATAAGAGGTCAGGGGAAAGGGCGGTCTGTTCGATGCTGGGTCCGGCCCCCCCGCCCCGCCGCGACCTCCGCGCTCCGGTGCCGGCCCCAATCCGCATGACCCGCACTGCCGCTATCTCCGCCCGCGGTGCTGGCGACCAGCGCCCTCCGCACCAGCGCCTCCTGGCGCGCCCGAACCACGCCGCGACCTCCAACGCCCCGCGCCAGCCCTCGCCAGCCCGCCAGCGCCGCCCGTACCCGCCCTCCTGGCCTCTTATCCAGCCCCCGCCACCTTAGCCCAGGCCATGCCCATCCCCCGCTTTTCCCGCTTGACATGCGCCCCATGTCTGAATTAGCATTCCTTTACGGAATATATATTCCACATCCCAAACCCCCTCGCGGGAGCGTGCGTCATGCCGGAAACCGCCTTGGGACGACGCCAGCGCGAACAGGTCCGCCATCGCCGCGAGGTGCTGGCCGCCGCCATACAGCTATTTGCCGAAAAAGGATTTAACGCCACCACGGTGCAGGAGGTGGCCCAGGCCGCCGAGTTCGGGGTGGGCACCATCTACCGCCTCTTCCCCGGCGGTAAGGACGAGATATACCTGGCCCTGAAGCAGCGTGTGGTGGCTGCATTCGAGCAGGAGCTGGAATACAGCTTCCGGGGCGTGGACGACCCCTTGGAGCAGGTGCGGCGCTACATCAAGGCCAGCGCCCAGGTCTACGCCAGCCACCCCCGCGAGATGGGCCTCTACCTCCAGGAAACGGCCGGCGCGGGCTTCGACCTCTCCCGGGGCCTGCCCGACGAGCTGGCCAGGCGCTACCGGGCCTGCAACGAGCGGGCCCTTCGGGCCCTGACCGCCGCCGCCGACCAGGGACTCCTGCACGACCTGGAGCCCCGGGCCGCCCTGTTGTTCCTGCGCATGACCTTGAACGGTTTTCTCATGAACTGGCTGCAAAGCCCCCAGAGCCAGCCCCTGGACCAGACCTTGCGCCTGGTGGAAAGGGTCTTCTTCCACGGCGTGCTGGCACCGGGCGCCGGACAATCCCCGGCCTGAGCCGCCCCGCCCAGGACGGCCAGGCCGTTTTTGGAGCCATGGTTGTGAAACACATCACATAGCGCCCGCCAACCGCACAAGCACATGCACAACAAAGGAGAAGCAAGTTGGCCTACGAGGCTCTATATCGCAGCAAACTGAGGACCGCCGCCGAGGCGGTGAAGGTCATCAAGTCGGGCGACCTAGTGGACTACGGCTTT
>JAKAGJ010000040.1 GCA_021815655.1 Deltaproteobacteria bacterium
CCGATCTATTATGCTACATGGCCTGACCAGGGCGATTCTTGGCCCTGGCCAGACTGCCAGCGTGGGTCAGGGAGTACTAGTACTAGGCGTGGCTGCTCACAGCCCCAGCAGGGGGGGTATCTCGCAGAAGTCGTTGACGTGGGCCCAGGCCTGCAAGCCCTGATTGCGGAAGGCGATAAGCCGCACGCTGGCGGCCTGGCACATGCCTTGGTCCACGCCGGTGTCGCCCACATAGACCACCTCGTCCGTTCCCAGGCCCAGGTGCTCCAGGGTCAGGTGCATCATGGTGGGGTCGGGCTTGGGCCGGCCCGCCTCCATGGGCGTCACCACGGCCTCGAACATCTCCAGGAGCCCGAAGTGGCTCAAGGCCAGGCGGCAGGTCACGGTGCGGTTGGTGGCCACGGCCAGGCGCGCGCGCTCCTTGAGGCCGGCCAGGGTTTCCACCACGCCCGGGTGCAGGGTCAGGGTGGGCACGAAGAGCCCTGGGTCCAGGCTGCGGCAAAAGGCCATGGCCCGCTGATATTCAGCCTCGTCGTGATCCAGCAGAAAGCGCAGGGAGCGGTCCAGGGGCTCGCTGTGGATGACCTCGAAGGCCTGGCGGGCCACCGCCGGCCGGCCCAGGGCCGTGAGGATGTGATTGTAAAAGGCGATGTTGCTCTCGCCGGAGTCGAAGATCACCCCGTCCAGGTCGAAAATCACCGCGCGGGGCGGACAAGCGGGGCTCTTTGCGGGGCTGGGCATGGTCATGGTCCCGGGATTGGCTGGGGTTGATACCAGGTTGCGATCAAACAACTGGTTTGATCGCAACTTAGTATGCGGGCCGGGCAACACCACGTATTGACCGGCCGTTAAGGCAATCAAAGGCGTGGATGGCTTTGATTGCGACTTGCTATGAGGCTGCCTGTACGCCGGCAATGGTACCACGCTCTCGGGCCGGCGCCAGATAAGGGCAACAAGAACGCCACGGAGCCCCGAGGCCCCGTGGCGCTTGTCTGCGATAATCAGGCCGGCCCGGGGGCGCCCCGGGCCGGGCGCGGCCTAGTGGTGGCCGTGCTCGTGGGGGTCCTTGCCGGAGCAGAGGTCCTTCATGGTGGCCATGAAGGTGTAAACCACACCGGCCCCGATGATGGTCAGGGCGGTGTAGAACAGCCCCATGAAGACGAAGTGACCGACGTCCCAGTGCCACTCGAAACAGATGGGCAGCATGGCTGTTACTCCTTAACCCTTATTGAGTTCCACTTCCTGGGGGAAGATCGGCAGGTAGCGGTAGGCCAGGGAGAAAATGATGAGGCCATAGGCTATCACGCCGGCGCTGATGCCCCACTCCTGCCAGGAGGGCAGGTAGCCCACGAACTTCTCGAAGGGCAGGACCGGAATGGCCAGGGGCTGGATGGTCATGACGAAGCGGTTCATCACCGCGCCGCAGCAGTTGAGCACCATGGCCAGGGCCAAGAGACCGTAGCTCTCGCGCACCCGCCGCTGCAGCAAGAGCAGGGCCGGCAACACTCCGAACAGGCCCAACTCCATCCACACCAGATAGGTGCCGTAGGGGCCGCCCCCGTACAGTTCACCAAAGGTGACGCCCATCTTGGGCAGGGTGACGTTGGCCCAGTACAGGGTGTCGGCGATCTTGAGCACCAGGTAGAAGCTGAGCAGGTAGGCGCTGACCTTGCCCATCATCATCTTGACCTTGTGGCTGGTCAGCTTGCGGCCGCTCACCTTCTCGGTGAGCATGACGATGAGGGTGGTGAACGACGGCCCGCTGGCTATGGCGCTCAGGATGAACAGGAAGAAGGTCCAGGGCCAGATGACAATGCCCGTGCGGTAGGCGAAGGGCCTGGCGTAGAGCACGCCGTACATGCCGCCCAGGGAGCCTTGGTGGAAGAAGCTCAGGAAGGTGCCCGTGGCCGCGAAGACGATCATGATGCGGTGCAGGTTGTGGGCGAAGAAGGACAGGTCAGGCACCTTGCTGATCTGGCGGTTCTCCAGCACTAGGGGCACGAACTCCACGATCAGCACGATGAGGTAGGTGGTGATGCAGAACATCACCTCGGTGAGCATGGAGTGCACGTTGGCGTGCCAGAAGCCGAACCAGCCGCGGGCCGGCTGGCCGATGTCGATGCCCAGCATCAGGATGGCGCCGGAGTAGCAGATGAAGCCGATGATGACCGCGGCGTTGATGATGTTCTTCAGCTCGTCCCGGCGCAGGACATAGGTCATGAAGCCGGTGAAGAAGGCCCCCGCCCCCAGGGCGATGATGGCCAAGTCCACCACGATCCACACGCCGAAGGCGAAGAAGTCGTTCATGTTGGTCTGGTTGAGACCTTTATAGATGCACAGGAAGGCCGACAGCATTGCCCAGCCGCCCAGGCCCAGGCACACCAGCATCCATGCGATGAAGGCGCCGGGCTTGCAGCGGGTGACTCCCTGGGGCCAGAACTTGGAATCATCCATGGGTGACCTCGCTAATTCCTAAGATCCATTCTAGCTAACCGAGGCCTTAGTGCCCGCCGCCCTGGGAGGCGGCCACCTGGCCGGTCTTTTCGTCCTGCAGGTAGTTGTCGGCCTTGCGCCGCACCCACTCGCGGCTGGTGCGGTAGTACACCTTGTTGTTGGTGCCCAGGCGCTCCAGCAGGCGGAAGGCCTCGGGGCTGGCCGCCAACTGGGCCACCTTGTGGTTGGGGTTGCGCAGGTCGCCGAAGGTGATGGCCCCGGAGGGGCATGCCTCGGTGCAGGCCGTCTGGTAGTCCATCTCCTCCACCTTGCCGCCGCTCAGGAAGGCCTTGTTCTTGGCCCGCTGGAAGCGGTGGTAGCAGAAGGTGCACTTTTCCACCACGCCGCGCATGCGGGGAGCCACCGCGGGGTTCAAGGGGCGCTCCAGGCCGCTGGGCCAGGGCGTGTCGAACCAGTTGAAGTAGCGGGCATGGTAGGGACAGGCGCCCACGCAGTACCGGCAGCCGATGCAGCGCGTGGGGATCTGGCTGACGATGCCCGTATGCTCGTCGTAGTCGGTGGCCGTGGCCGGGCAGACCGAGACGCAGGGGGTGTGCTGGCCGTGGGAGCCCTCGCAGTGCAGGCAGGGCCGGGGGAAGAAGGCCACCTGGGTCTCGGGGAAGGGCCTGCCGTTGTCGATCTGGTAGACGCGCATCCAGGTTATGGAGCGAAGCTTGTCAGTCTCGTCAAAGAGCACGCCCACGTTGTTCTCGGACATGCAGGCCACCGTGCACGCGCCGCAGCCGGTGCATTTGTCCACGTCGATGACCATGCCGAACCGGTGTTCGCCGGCGCTATACCTATCTGCAAGCGACATGGCTAGTACCTCACGCCTTGGTGACCGCCACCGGAGTCAGGCTCCACACCGGCAGCCCGCTCAGGGGATCGGCGGTGGCCTCGGCCACCTGGTTGTAGTTGCCGCCGCGCCCCATGGTGTAGGCGTTGGCGATGGCAAAGCGCCCCAGGCCCACGGGCATGAAGACCATGCCCGGCGCGGCCCCGGCGAACAGATGCACGATGGCATCGCTGGAGCCGGCTTGGGAGGTGACCTTGACCCGGTCGTGCTCGGCCAAATGCAGGCTGGCCGCCGTCTGGGGGTTCATCTCCACCACCAACTCGTCCTTGTTGCTCAAGGTCTCGCCGTCCAGCACCTTGAGCATATAGGGGGTCAGGGGCTGGTCGCCCTTGGGGGTGCGCAAGGACGGCACCGCCGCCAGCAGCAGCCGGCCGTGCCCGGCCGCGGCCAAGGCCGCCGGCGGCTCGTAGTGGGGCATCAGGGCCGCCGTGCCCTCGGCGCTCACGCCCAGGGATTTAAGCACCTTGCCCATGCCGCCCTCGCCGGAGAGCTTCACGGCCAGGTTGTGCAGGTTCATGCTGAAGAACTCCAGCTTGCCGCTGGGGGTCTTGAAGCTCACGCTGCCGTAGGCCGGCTTGTCGGCCACGTGGTAGCTCTTCTGGGCCAGCTTGGCCAAATCGCCCAGGCCGGCGGTGCGGGTCTTCAAGGCCGCCTCGGCCGAGGCGAAAGGCAAGGCCTTGGCCACGTCGCCGCCAAGTTTGGCGGCCAGGGCCAGGATGACGTCGCCCTGGCTCTTGACCTGCTCGTAGGCCTTTATCAGGGGCCGGTGCAGGCCGTATTCGGCCACGGCGCCGCCATAGGGAGCCAGGCTGTCGCCCCAGCTCTCCAGGAAGGTGCCGCAGGGCAGCACCACCTGGGCCATGACCGCGGTCTCGTCCAGGTAGGGCGTGATGGCCACCAGGAAGGGCACCGACCTGAGGAAGTCGCGCACCACGCCGGCCTGGGGCGCCGAGTAGGCGGGGTTGCCCCCGGCCACCAGGGCCATATTGACCTTGTAGGGGTTGCCGGACAGGGCGGCCTTGGCCAGGGAGAGATGGTCAGCCACGCCCACGGGGCGCTTGGCGCTGCCCAGGCCGTCCAGGCGCGGCTTGCCGCCGGCGTGATTGATGGCCTCGCCCAGGGGCTTGAGCCCCAGGGGCTGGCGCACCACCACGCCGCCGGGCTTGCCGAAGTTGCCTTTCAAGGCGTTCAAGGCCAGCACGGCCATGAAGTCCAAGAGCCTGCCCGGCTCGCCGCCGCCCCCGGGACCGCACACGGCCACGGCCTTGGGCTCCTTGGCGAAGGCCTTGGCCACGCCGATGAGCGTCTCCACCGGCACGCCGCTGATCTGCGAAACCTGGCCGGGGCTGTAGTTCTTGGCCAGGAGGGTCTTGAAGCCCGGGCCCCGGTCGCCGTCCTCGAAGCCCACGGCCCCGGCCGCGGCGCGGTCGTAGAGTCCTTCCTGGATCAACACCTGGCACAGCCCCAGGGCCACGGCGGCCTCGGTGCCCGGCTTGCAGCCCAGCCATTGATCGGCCTGGCTGGCGGTGACCGAGGCCAGAGGCTCCACCTGCACCAGGGTGCCGGTGTGCTTGAAGTCCTTGCGCCAGCCGGCGAAGGCCTTGCGCACCGCCACCGGCGCGCCGAAGCCCTCCAGGAGCGGGGTGCCGAAGGAGATGACGTAGTTGGCGCCCGCCAGGTCGAAGCCCAGGTTCTCCTCGCCGGCCATGGCCCAGCCGGCCAGGGCCAGGGTGTCGGCGGCGCTGACGTTGAAGCTCAAGTTGGGCGAGCCCAGGGCGGCCATGAAGCGCGACAAGAGCTCGCCGTCCAGGGTCTTGGCCTCGGTACCCAGGGCGGCCACGGTGTGGGCCTGGCCGGCCTTGTACAGTTCGGCCAGTTTGCCGGCCACCACCTCCAGGGCCTTGTCCCAGGAGACCGCCTCGTGCATGCCCGTGTCTTTGTTGAAGATCAGCGGTGTCTTGACCCGGAAGTCATCAAAGTAGAGGTTCTCCAGGGCCGAGGCGTCGGCCGGCAGCACGCCGCCCTTGCTGGTGGGGTGCTCGGGATTGCCCTCTACCCGGATCAGGCGCTCGCCCTTGAGGCGGCCCGTGACCATGCGCACCTTCACGCCGGTGCCCGTGGCCGGGTTGACCGTGTTGGCGAAGGCCAGCGCCCCGTCCTCGGGGGTGGGCACCCAGTTCCAGTTCTGGGTCCATATGGCCGAGTCGTCCATCAGTTTGGGGATCAGCGGGCTGGCGTGGAGGCCGACCACCGCTCCCACGGCGAACTTGACAAAAGCTCGTCTATCCCAGTTCATCGAGATATCTCCTCGGCCTACTTGTGGCACACGAAGCAAGCGTCGCGCACGCCGTTTTCGCGGTGGCAATCGGCGCAGCTATCCATCTTCATGCGTTTGGGCGGTCCGCCCAGCCCCAGAATGTTCCAGCCCCAGATATCGCGGCTGTAGCCGGTGAGGCGGTTGTACTGGTAGGGACGCAGGCTCTCGCTCTTGCCATGATCGCCGTGGCACTTGGCGCAGTCCAGGCCGGCGTTCTCGGTGTGGGCGGCGTGGGAGAAGAAGACGCAAGGCGGCTGCTTGGCGTAGACCCGCCAGTCAACCGGCTTGTTCTTGTTCAGGTACTGCTCCACGAAGATCTTCTCCTCCGGGGTGTCGCCCTGGGGAGAGTCGCTGTGGCACTCCTTGCACTTGTCCATGCTGGGAATGCCCGTGAAGGAGCCGTCCTCCCGGAAGCTGTGGCAGGATTTGCAGCCCTCGCTCACCTGCTCCATGTGAACCTTGTGGCTGAACTGAAAGGGCTGGGGTTTCTCGGCGTACAAGAGCGCCGGCGTGCCCCAGAAGCCCAGGGCCGAAAACAGTACGAACCCCACCACAAAGAGCAGCCAGTCCGCATGGGACCGTTTGGCCTGTCCTTGCTCATGCGTTGTCATATGACCCGTGCCTTTAGCTTAAGCAAGTGTTAGCCCCCTACAACGGGGCTGCCGGCCCGGGGAGTGGCGGATGCCCCCCTCCGCGGCCACGACAATAATGTAAAAGGTACCCTCGCCCGACCTCGGCCGAGCCATCCCGCCCGCCGAAATCTGCCGCACCATAACAACCCCCAGGGGGGCATGTCAACCCACAATGTAACGTTTGTAGGGCGGATAACTTGCTTGTTGTGCAATGAAAATAGCGCTCCCGTCCCCGAGGTTGCACAATCTCCGTAAAAGAGGGTGTTTTTGTGCAAAAAAATTTAGGAGGGATTCCTGCGTGGCCTGGGCCGACCCGAGGCTGGAAGCGGGGCGGGGGGGGCTACCACCAAGTTGCGATCAGACAACAAGTCTGATCGCAACTTGATATGCGGGCCGTGGAAGGCCCGCCGGGCGCGCAAGCGCCCGGGAGGCCGGGCAAAACCACGTTTTTGCCCGGCCGATAGGCAATCAAGGCCATGGATGGCTTTGATTGCAACTTGGTATAAGCTCGCGGCGGGCTGGGGAAATTTTTCCCGCCCCCATTGTGCCAACCGGCTGATGGCTATAACGGCCCAAAAGCGTCCCCAGGGGCCGGCGCGGCGGCCTTCCTGATAAGCTCGGCGGTGTCGGGGGTGAGCCCCACCTGATCCAACTCCTTGAGCGCCACCCAGCGCGCCGCGGCGGCGTCGTCGCCGGCCCGGGGCGGGGTTGGCTCGGCCTGGCAGAGGTAATCCAAGAGCACATAGTGGTATTCCAGGCGCCCCTGGCCGTCCTTGAGCAGGCGTTCGAAGACCCCCAGCAGGGGTCCCACCTCCACGGCCACCCCGGTTTCCTCGGCCACCTCCCGGGCCACGGCCTCCCGCAGGCTCTCGCCCGTTTCCACGGCCCCGCCGGGCAGGGACCACAGCCCCTGGCTGGGCGGGGACCCGCGTTTTACCAGGAGCACCTGGTCCCCGGCCAGGACCACGGCCCCCACTCCCAGCACCGGGCGGTCTGGATAGCGCCGGCTCATATGCCCTTTGTCCTTGTCTGTCTAAATGGCCGCGTGAGATGTCCGGCTTTAGCCTTGGGCCAGGCGGCGCCGGAAATCGGCGATGGTGTCCACCAGGCCCTGGGCCAGCTCCACCCGAGGGTCCCAGGCCAGGCGCTCCCTGGCCAGGCTGATGTCGGGGCGGCGCTGCACCGGGTCGTCGGGGGGCAGCGCGGCATGCACGATGGCGCTCTGGGAGCCGGTCATCTCCACCACCTTCTGGGCCAGCTCCAGGATGGTGAACTCGCTGGGGTTGCCCAGGTTCACCGGGCCGGTGAAGTCCGGGGCCTCCATCAGGGCCATGAGCCCGGCCACCATGTCGCTGATGTAGCAGAAGGAGCGGGTCTGGCTGCCCTGGCCATAGACCGTGATGGGCTGGCCCTGGAGAGCCTGCACCACGAAGTTGCTTACGACCCTTCCGTCGTTGACGGCCATGCGCGGGCCATAGGTGTTGAAGATGCGCGCCACCCGGATGTCCACCCCGTTGCTGCGGTGGTAGTCGAACATCAGGGTCTCGGCCAGGCGCTTGCCCTCGTCGTAGCAGGAGCGCAGGCCGATGGGGTTGACGTGCCCCCAGTAGTCCTCGGTCTGGGGATGCACCTGGGGGTCGCCGTAGACCTCGCTGGTGGAGGCTTGCAGGATGCGGGCCTTGACCCTTTTGGCCAGGCCCAGCATGTTGAGCGTGCCCAGCACGTTGGTCTTGACGGTCTTGACGGGGTTGTACTGGTAGTGCACCGGGCTGGCCGGGCAGGCCAGGTTGTACACCTGGTCCACCTCCAGGAGGATGGGCAGCACCACGTCGTGGCGGATCAGCTCGAAGCGCGGCCGCCCCAGCAGGTGGGCGATGTTGTCCTTGCTGCCGGTGAAGAAGTTGTCCAGGCACAGGACCTCGTGCCCTTGGGCCAGCAGGGCCTCCACCAGATGGGAGCCGATGAAGCCCCCTCCGCCGGTCACCAGGATGCGTTTCAAGCTTGCACCTCCCGTCTGGCCGCCAAATAACGCCCCAGGGCCTCCGGCCAGGGGGGCAGGGGTCCTCCCAGGACCCGCGCCGCCCTACCGGCGTCCAGCACCGAGTAGGCCGGGCGCCGTGCCCCGCCAGCGGCCTGGCTGCTCTGGGCCGCCTGGGCCAGGCTGGGGTCCAGGCCGGCCAATTCCAGGGCCTTGATCGCCAATTGCCGGCGCGAGGCCTGGCCCTGGTTCACCAGGTGCAGCACCCCGCCGATCCAGCGCTGCCCCAGGTCCAGGAGGGCCGCGGCCAGGTCGGCGGTGTAGGTGGGGCTGCCCACCTGGTCCTCCACCACCGGGAAGGGTTTGCCCAGCCGCCCCTGGGCGATGACCTTGTCCACGAAGCTTGGCCGCCCCTGGCCGAAGAGCCAGGCGCTGCGCACGATCAGGGCGCCGGCCAGCTCCTGGCGCACCAGGCGCTCGCCGGAGAGCTTGCTGCGGCCATACGTCGACAAAGGCGCCGGGGGGTCGTCCTCACGGTAGGGGCGGCTGGCCTGGCCATCAAAGACAAAATCCGTGGACAGGTGCACCAGGTGGGCCCCGGCCTCGGCGCAGGCCCGGGCCACGGCCTGGGCCCCGCGGCCGTTGACCGCCTCGGCCGCTTGCGGCTCCCGCTCGGCCTGGTCCACGTCGGTATAGCCCAGGCAGTTGAACACCAGGCGCGGCCGGCCTTCCTTGAGGGCCAGGCGCAGCACGTCCAGGCACCCGTGCAGATCTTGGGCCTTGGCCCCCAGGGCCGGCAACCCTGCCGCCACCCGCCCCAGGCTGGCCCGGGCCTGCTCCGGCCCCACGGCCTGGCCGGCCACCAGCGCCGCCGTCAGGGGCTGGCGGGTCAGGTCGAAGACCTGGCGGCCGCCGGCGACGACCTGGCAGCGCCCCTGGCAGGCCGCCACCAGGGCCTGGCCCAGAAGCCCCCGGTGTCCCAGCACCAGGATCTGCTCAGCGTCCAGCATACATCCTCTGGTAATACTCGCGATAGGCCCCGGAGGTGACTTGGCCGCACCAGTCCTGGTGCCCCAGGTACCAGTCCACGGTCTGCGCCAGTCCCGCCTCCAGCCCCACCTGGGGGGCGAAGCCCAGCTCGCGCTGGATCTTGCCGGCGTCGATGGCGTAGCGCCGGTCGTGGCCGGGGCGGTCCTTGACGTGGC
>JAKAGJ010000041.1 GCA_021815655.1 Deltaproteobacteria bacterium
CTCGATGCGCCCCAGTATCTGGGTGACGGTGAGCCCGAAGCCCAGGGTGGCGATGGCCAGGTAGGGGCCCTCCAGGCGCAGGGCCGGCAGGCCCAGGAGGAACCCGAAGCCCGCCGAGATGAGCCCGGCCAGGGGCAGGGCCAGCAGAAAGGGCAGGCCCAGGTTGGTCATCAGGGTGAGGGTGCTGTAGGCGCCGATGGCGAAGAAGCCGGCGTGCCCCAGGCTGATCTGGCCGGTGTAGCCCACCAGCAGGTTGAGCCCGAGCGCCACGATGACGTTGATGGCCACCAGGTTGACGGTGTAGAGTAGGTAGTTGCCCGCCAAGAACGGCAGGGTAGCCAGGACGAGGAGCAGGGCCGCCAGCCAGAATACCTGGGCCCGGCTGTCCAGGAGTCGCACATCCTCGAAGTAGTCTCGCTTCATGTCCATGGGGCCAGGGATCCTGTCTTGGCTGGTGGTTTAGCCGCCTTCCTTCTTGCCGTCCCTTTTTTCCAGGCGGTCCAGGATGCGGCCCGCGTAGTGGTGCTCATCCAGCAGGGCCGAGCCGGGCCGCAGGGCGCCCAGCTTCAGGGTCAGAAAATTCAGCCGCTTCATGGCCTGATAGCGGCTCTTCTCGTCCGGGGCCTTGGCCAGCAGGTCCTCGACCCGGGTGATCTCGTTGCGCAGATCCAGCTCCGGCGGGGTGTAACCCGCGTTCTTCAGGAGCTTGTAGGCCATGCGCAACTCGGGGGAGAGGTGGGAGTCGTCCTCCAGCTCCAGGGGCTTGCCGCTGCCGGGCAGGTTGTCCAGCTCGCCACGCTTGACGGCCTCCTGGATGCGTTCCTCGGCCAATTTGGCCCAGATCAGGATGGACACGGCGCTGCCGCCTCCTCAAGGGCTGGGGTTGAGCAGGATGTTAGCCTAAAACGGGCCCTTGGTTCAACCGCAAACACCGCTATTTTCTAGCCGCCCAGGCGGGACATGGCGCAGCCGGAGTGCTGGAGACCGGCCGGTGTTTGCATGTGATGGCGGGGCTTCAGGGCCGCGGCCGCCTTGAGGGCCGCCGCCAGGGCCTCGTCGTCGCCGCCGCCGCGCAGCACGGTCTTCAAATCCAGGGTCTGGTCGGAGAACAGGCAGGGCACCAGGAGCCCCTCGGCCGAGAGACGCAGGCGGTTGCAGGTGGCGCAGAAATGGCTGGACAGAGCGTTTATCAGGCCCAGCTCGCCCTTGGCTCCGGCCAGCCGGAAGCGCTGGGCCGGGCCGTCGCCGGGCCGGGACGGCAGGGGCTCCAGGGGGCCCAGGCCCTCCAGGGACTCCGTCACCTGGCTGGCGGCCAGGAAGCGGCCGGGCGAGAAGGGGGTCCGCCGGCCCACGGGCATGTATTCGATGAAACGCACCGCCAGGGGCAGGTCCTGGCTCAGCCGGGCGAAAGCTGCCAGTTCGTCGCGGTTCTGGTCGGCCAGCAGCACCACGTTGATCTTCACCGCGATGCGGCCGGTGTCCAAGGCGGCGTGGATGCCCCGCCAGACCTCGGCATGGGCCTTTGCCCCCTCGCGCTCGTCCAGGCCGGTGATGGCCCCATAGCGCTCGGGCCTGAGCGTGTCCAGGCTGACGTTGACCGTGGAGACGCCGCTGGCCAGAAGGTCGGGCAGGTGGGCCTCCAGGAGCCGGCCGTTGGTGGTGAGCCGCAGGTCGGGTCGGGGCTTCAGTCCGTGGATGGACAGGAGCAAGAGCGGCAGGTCGCGGCGCAGCAAGGGCTCGCCGCCGGTGATGCGTATCTTGTCCACCCCCAGGGAGACGGCCACCTGGGCCACCCGGGCCAGTTCCTCCAGACTCAAGATTTCGGCGTGGGGCAGCTTGGGCACTCCGCCCTGGGGCATGCAGTAGGTGCAGCGCAGGTTGCAGCGGTCGGTGACCGACAGGCGCAGGTAGTGCAGACGGCGGCCGAAGAGGTCGCAGAGGACGGCTGGGGGGGTCTTTGGTGTTTGCTCCATGTCGGCTTGTAACTCTAGCCCCCTGGCGTCCGTCCGTCAATCAAACCCGGGCCCCGGCCTGCTCGGGCGCCAAGACTGGCGGCGCGGCCGGGGCGGGGGCCGGCTCGCCGGCCGGGCGCTCGAACTTTTCCACCAGGCGCTTGAGCAGACGGTATTCGCCCAGCACCTCGCGCTCGTAGCTGCTCTTGGGTGGCCGGGAGAGGAACCGGCGCTTGAGGTTGCGATCCTCGAGCTGCTTGCGGCAGATGCTAAGGAGCTTGCGCATGGAGCGGGGGTGGCTGGCGGCCATCTCCTCGCCCTCCTGGCTGAGCACGTGCACCAGGATGATCAGGATGTGGGCGTGGTGGAGCTTGCGCCCCGAGGCGTCGGCCCGGTTCTGCACCAGCTTTTCCAACAGCCGCAGGCGGTGGGCCAGCCGCAGGTCGGCCATGGCCTTCTGCACTTCCTGGTGCAGCTCGGCGTTCCGGGAGAACTCTTCATCGTGGTCTGGGTCGTCCAGGAAGGAGGAGAGCACCCGGACCACCCGCTCGAAGTGGTCGGGGGAGTAGTCGGCCAGGATCAGGCGGTGCTTGCTCAGCCAGGCCGCCAGGAAACGGAGCCGGCTCCTCACGTCGCCGGTGCCCTCCACGCGCTCGCGGCCACGGTAGACGATGGAGCCGTGGAACTCGCCGCGCACGATGTCGTTGAGCATCAGCAGGCGATCGTGGCCCAGGCCCAGCACGTCCAGCTCGATGGTCTGGCCGGTGAGGGGATGGACCACCTCCTGCCGGAGCACGCTCAAGGCGCGGTCTTCCAGCACGTTGTCCGGATGGTAGGCGTGCTGGGTATAGTGCACGCGCAGGATCACCACGTTGCGCGCCGGGTCCACGAAGAAGCCCTGCTCGGCCAGGATTCGCTCCGACTCCTTGCGCTCGCATTGGGCGGACAACAGGGCCACCTTCTCCACCCGGGGCAGGCCCTGACGTGCCTCCAGGCTGCCCAGGGTGGTGATGGTGCGGTCGCTGTTGCCCAGCACCTTGACCGCGAAGCGCTCGCGCCGGCGCATCAGCCGCCGGGCAAAAAGAGCCGCCGAGGTGTGGCGCTCGCCGCAGATGGCAAACCCCGACTGCTCCATGAGGAAGCGGTAGACGAACAGGCGGTTGGCCTCGTAGCGCCGGTTGTCGCCGGCGTCGAATTTGCCGATCTGGCGACCGAAGCGCTTGATCTCTCCATCCAGGTCCGAGGGGAAGGAGGCGAAGACCCCGGCCAGGTGGAAGGCCCCGGCCTCGTCGCGGGCCAGCACGTGGCCACGGTCCATCTTATAGAGAAAGGGCAAAAGCTGGCTGTAGCGGCTGAAGAGGGTGAGCGCCTTGCGGCCCATGGCCTGGTCGAATTCCGGCAGCAGGTTGCGGGGCAGGCGCTCGCGCAGGATCTGGCGGTTGGCCGCCGCCCGGCCCGGCTCGGGCGGCTGGCCCTCGGCGGCCAACAGGTCGAACTGGAAGCCCTCGTCCTGATAGCTGAGCGGCCGGTCCAGGGCCACCAGGCTGAAGGCCGGCAGGTTCTTGTACTCGATCAGGGGGGCGTCGAAGGCCGGGATCAGCTCGCGGGGCTCCACCAGGGGGTAGTCCGGCCCATAGGCCGAGAGGAGGCCGGACTCGATGTGCAGGAAATCCAGGACCCTGAGCAGGTCGGCGAAACCACCCTCGGGCGGAGGGACGTTGCAGAGATCCCACAGCGCGAGATCATTCACCTTTACCTGACAAAAATGTCGCTGGGACTCGGCCATGTGCTCCTCCCCGGCGCCCAGGCGGCCTGGGCGCGCCCCCCCGCTTGGCGACCGCCGGGAACACCCGAAATCCGGCAAGCCTAAGGGATTGAAATGCTTGTACCACGCCCCCAGGGGCCGGTCAACCTTCCAGGTGGGGCGATTTTTGCCCCCCCGGCGTTGACAGCCCGGCGGCCCTCTGATATTAATCTTTGCGCACGGGGCTGTAGCTCAGCTGGGAGAGCGCATGACTGGCAGTCATGAGGTCGTCGGTTCGATCCCGATCAGCTCCACCAAGATTGACTGAACCCACGGGGTGGCAGGGCCGCGAGGCCGGGCCACCCCGGTTCTTTTGGGCCTCTGGGGAGGGCATGGCATGGCGAAGCTAGGGGCGCTGATCTTGGCTGGTCTGCTGCTGGCCGGCCTGGCCGGGCTGGCGGGCTGCGGCGGCGGTAACGCCCAGACCCACGTGGAGGCCCGCGGCACCACCCTGGGCAAGGAGCTGATGGACCTGAAGGAGGCCCGCGACAAGGGCGTCATCAGCGACCAGGAATACCAGACCCTGCGCGAGAAGCTGCTGAGGGACTAGGGGCCGGCTGGCTTTGGACCCTGTCGAAAGAGCCCGTGGCTAGGCAAATCATGCCGCGGGCAATTTTGGCCGGAAATTGACCCCTTGACGGCAGACCCCGGTTTTTGGTAGGAAGATACGAATTCTGTAATGGAGGATATGCCGACAAGGAATCCTAACCAAGTCTCCACTCGGGGAATATCTGCGCCAACACCAAAGTCATCCCACCCTCCCCTCCGCGCGTTCTAGCGTTACACGATGTGGTACCACAAAGCTTCGCTGCTGCTGGTGCGGAATGGACCCTGAAGCCAAAGAATTGAGGAGCCAGACCACCCTGACGATGCTGGCTTTTGATATTCGCTGGTCATCAGACGTGTGCTTCAACGGCTTGGCGCGATATGGGCAGTTCGCGGATAGCTTGGCCCTCATCACAGGCCAGACGCTGGAGGGTTTGTTTGACACATTGCCTGATTATATAAAGCCGCGTGCTGGTGAAATCGAGATCAATAAATTCCTGGGAGATGGGTTTCTCATATTGTTTCACGGAGAATCCGACAAGGCCAACGCTCGGGCGGTGCACGCTTCGCTTGGCCTGATGAACAAGTTCAAGGGCTTGGTCGCGACAACCGGCCTGCCTCATCTTGGCATGAAATGTGCTTTACGAGGAGAGGTTTTATACGGCCAAGTTGGTACCCCCGTAAGGTACGAACATGTCAAAGTGACGATGAACAGTTTTGTTACATCTGAATACCGCGGAATGGCCACGGAGCATACGGCGCTGGGGCATCATGTCATAAAGACCTTTAGGATACTGGAAAAGGCCAAGAAGGGCCAAGTATTGGCAAGCGATGAGGTATGGCGATCGGTCCGAGGGGATTTCTTCATGGCGAACATGGACCCTATAATACTCAAGGGTGAGTTCGTTCCCGATGATAAAATCCGATGGATTTTCAGTCCGAAACCCCACGGAATATTCGTGGAATGCTCTGATGAATGCGTTCACCACCCAACATGCATGGCCGCCCGCGACAGGGGTTCCCAGTTGCACGCAAAAAACTCCAAGAGCGGATCCATTCTCCAATACTGCCTATATAATTCTGGCCGGGATGCATGCCCAGGCTGCCAACAGAGAAACGCCTGCCAGACCGTCCACATAATGGGCGAGCAAGGCAAGAATGCGGAATGCTGTGACCGTTGCGTGCACTGGGCATATTGCCAGTTCAATTTTTTGAGGACAAAAAACAGGGCGCCCGATTACGGAGACGTCAGCCTCGTTTACCAGGCGACCTGCCCCTACACGGAAAAAAAGTAGCCCCCTCAATAGTCGAGGTGATGAGATGACCGGCCCACACGCGATCGATGACCAGAGAGTATCCATGTTGGTCAAGGACATCGAGTCCGTGGGAGACAACCAAGAAATAAGGATATTTGCGGGTGAGGGAAACTGTCACGTCTACAACAGGGAAGAAGTTTACAATGCCTTGACAGGCGTCAAGACGCGCGGCGTCAAGGCCCGAATGATCTTGGGGCCCGTCTTCTGCGTGCCTGACAATGACAATAGAGGCTACTTGAGGAGGCTGGTGGAAGAAGACGCCATCACGGTCTACTACCGGCCATACAGGTTCCAACTGCCACACTACAGGGTCTTTACCGACAGGGACGATTCGCTGAAAATATATCTGGAAGAGCCCCACCCCTCGATGATTCCTGGCAAGGCCGTGGAAAACGCGGACGAGAACGTGTGGGCGCGCAAGTATTACGCCGACTTCGACGAGTTTATCAAAATCTATGAGTTGGAGGTGGTCAAGGATATCGCCTCCCGCTTTTTGTTATGGACTCCCGCGCAGATTGAGACCGTGTGTATTCTGGCGAGGGAGGAAAACCTGGATTACGATTTCTTGGGCAAGGACGAATTGCTCAAGCTGCAAAAACGCGCCGAGGATGAGCGTGTCTGGCCGATGCAGTAAGGCGTCCTCCACGTCACCAATGGCCTCTTTTATTGGGGCCCTCCCCTATCGCGCGCCCATGATCAGTTGCAGGCGCGGGTCGTCGTCCTTGACCAGGAAGCTCACCGGCTGGGGCGTGTTCTGTCCCAGCACCGAGAAACCACCCACAATCAGGTAGTTCAGGGCCTGGCGCAGGTTGTCGCGCTCCATGCCGCCGGCCGAGGCGGAGGTCTCGACGTCCACCGACCAGACGGCCAGGGCGCGCTCAGGCTGGCCCTTGTTCTGGTTGACATAGGCCACCAGGCGCAGGCGGCTGGTGGTGTTGGTCACCATCTGGGGCACGTAGTAGGTCCGGTCCGGCTCATCCACGTAGGTGGTGCGGGTCTTGCCGTCGCGGTCGGTCTGGGTCACCTGCACCCGGCGGCCGGGCTCGGTGCGGGCCACGTACTCGGTGCCGCTGCTGGCGCTCTGGCCGAAGGAATAGCCCATGAGGTACTCGGCGTGCTGGGGGTCGGCCAGGCGATAGCCGGCGTTGGTCAGCAGGAGCCCGACCTTGGCCGCCACCTCGCGGTCCAGGAGAGGGTTGCCGAGACGGTTCTCGCTCAGCAGATGGAAGCTGGCCCCTGGAAAGAGGGTGCCGGCCCGCGCGCTGTCCAGGTAGGCGTTGGCCCGCACCAGGCGGCCGCAGGAGGTGAGCAGCAAAAGCCCCAGCAGGACCAGGGCGACGGGCAGTAAGCGGCGGCTCGGGCGCGGCATGGGCGTCTCCCGGCTGGGGGTGGGCGCGGGCCATTGGTGGGCTGATGCCCCATGCTTAGCAGATTGGCGCGGCCAGGGGAAGGCAATAAGGTCTGCAACAATATATCATATGCTGCATATCAAGACATACAACATATTGTTATTTGTCGTTCATGCCCCGGCGCTGCCTAGCCCAGCCCCCCGGCAACCAGGTCGGCCAAAAGCAGAGCCATCCAGATGCCCAGGATCACCCAGGCGTGGCGCGACACCGGCAGGGGCGCCAGCCTGCGCGCCTGGGCCATGGTCCGCTGGATGGCCACGCCCAGCGTCACGCTGATGACGATAAGCACCATGCCCGGCGTGAGCATGAACAGGGGCGTGAGCACGTCGCTCACCCCGTCCACCGGGTTGGCCATCAGGTAGACGGACAAGGGGCGCACGATCTTCCAGGTGAACAGGCCGGCGCTGTAGATCATCAGGCCCAGGGCTGGCAGGCCGGCCCACCAGCGGGCCCGCATCAGCATGTAGGCCAGCACGCCCAGAGCCACGCCCACCGACAGCAGCCCCAGCCTGCCCAGCCCCGTGGCCCCCTGGACCAGATCGGGGTCGACGCTGACCAGCACCACCAGGGCCACCAGGGTGGGGGCCCCGGCGGCCAGCGCGCCGCGCAGCATGCTCTTGCGCAGTTCCAGGTCCTCGCGTTCGGCCAGGCTGAGCCTGGCGCCCTTGCTGGCGGTCATCATGGCCTGTTCCGTTTCCCCTGGGTGTGAGGGTGGGGGCGCGCCGGCTTGCTGGCCGGCGCGCCCTTGCTTCAGGTGTCGGAAACCCCGGCGGCGGCTAGTGGGCCGCGGTGGGGGTGGCGGCGCCCTTGGGGATGCGCACGTGCTCCACGATGTCCTGCACATGCTGGGGCGGGGCCTTGGTGACCAGGGAGACGCCCCAGGCCACCGCGAAGTTCAGGACCATGCCCACGGTGCCGATGCCCTCGGGGGTGATCCCCAGGAACCAGTTGCTCACGCCCATGAACTTGGTCTGGACGATGTAGATGGCCGTGAAGATGATGCCCGCGGCCATGCCGCAGATGCACCCCTCCTTGGTGGTGCGCTTGGTGAAGATGCCCAGAATGATGATGGGGAAGAAGCTCGAGGCGGCCAGGCCGAAGGCGAAGGCCACCACCTGGGCCACGAAGGCGGGCGGATAGATGCCGAAGTAGCCGGCGCAGATGACGGCCGCGCCGATCATCACGCGGGCGATGGTGAGCCGCTGCTTCTCCGAGGCGTTCTTGTTGATGACGCGATAGTACAGGTCGTGGCTGATGGCCGAGCCCACCACCAGCAGCAGGCCGGCGGCGGTGGACAGCGCGGCGGCCAGGCCGCCGGCGGCCACCAGGGCGATGACCCAGGCCGGCAGCTCGGCGATCTCCGGGTTGGCCAGCACCATGATGTCCTGGTCCACATAGAGCTCATTCTTGTTGGCGGTGGCCTTGTTCTTGACCAGGGGCTGGCCGAACTTGCCCTTCTCGCCCGTGAACTCCGGCTTGCCCGTGAATGCCGCGCCGGCCGAATAGTGGATGCGGCCGTCGCCGGCCTTGTCCGACCAGATGATCAGGCCGGTCTTCTCCCAGTTCCTGAACCAGGAGGGGGCCAGCTCGGCCTTGTGCTCATTGCGGAACTTGCGCAGGCCCTCGGGGTCGCTGGGCAGCGTCAGCCCCTTCTCCTTGGCGTAGGTTTCGGCGCTGTAGTACTTGCCGTTCAGGCTGTTGATCATGTTGTAGCGCGCGAAGGCGGCCACGGCCGGGGCCGTGGTGTAGAGCAGGGCGATGAAGACCAGGGCCCAGCCCGCGCTGATGCGCGCGGCGCGGACGCTGGGCACCGTGTAGAAGCGGATGATGACGTGGGGCAGGCCGGCGGTGCCCACCATCAGGGCGAAGGTGATGCAGAACACGTTGAGCATGGAGGTCGCCGGCGTGGCGAAGGTGGCCGTGTAGGCCGTGAACCCCAGATCCTTGGCTATCAGGTCCAGGGTGTCCAGCAGGTACTTGCCGGCGTCGGGGCCGCCCGCGATGCTGCTGCCGAAGCCGATCTGGGGGATGGGTATGCCGGTGACGTGGGCGGAGATGGCCCAGGCCGGGATGAGGTAGGCGATGATCAGCACGCAGTACTGGGAGACCTGGGTCCAGGTGATGCCCTTCATTCCGCCCATGGTGGCGTAGATGAAGACGATGATCATGCCGATGATGACGCCGGTGTTGATGGGCACCTCCAAGAAGCGGCTGAAGACGATGCCCACGCCGCGCATCTGGCCGGCCACGTAGGTGAAGCTGACGAAGATGCCGCAGGCCGCCGCCACCAGGCGGGCGGTGTCGCTGTAGTAACGGTCGCCCACGAAGTCCGGCACGGTGAACTTGCCGAACTTGCGCAGGTAGGGGGCCAGCAACAGGGCCAAGAGCACGTAGCCT
>JAKAGJ010000042.1 GCA_021815655.1 Deltaproteobacteria bacterium
CACGAACAAACTGGTAATTCATTGGGGCACCCGCGAGAAGATGCCCACCATTTTTTTAGATGTCGCGCTCCTGGCGCAATACCTCGTTTTCCCGCCTCAAACACCGCAGCTCCTCGTCCTGGGTCTTCAGTTGCCCTTTGCCGGGGAAAGCCTCCTCAGGGTCTGCGGCCAGTTGCTTCTTCCGCCGGCCCAACGCGCTTTCCCTGCTCCCCGGGTCCCGGGCCGCCTGAGCCACGCTCAGGCCACCGTCCGTGACCAAGCGCACTGCCTCCAGCTTGAACTCTCTACTGAAAACTCGGCGACGATCTCCCATGGAACACCTCCTGGGCCATTATCCGACCCTTTCAAGGTGTCCACGACATCGGGGGAACTTCAGATCAGGGAGTTTCAGCCCCCTGCTGGAAAAGAGGGCATCGCATAGGGGAAAATTGACAAGCGGTTGACAATGGCACTTTAAGGCTTGGTAAATAGCCAAAATAGCAAGTAAAGATGGCTAGCGTTTCTGCACGAACCAGAAACAATGCTCTCCCTCCGCCTCGCCCAGGGGCAGGTCCAGGTAGCCTTGCAGAAGGTAGGTCTCTTCCCAGCCCGCGTCCTGGGCCACGTCGGCGTTGGAACATCTTATGTGGTCTTGCGCCAGTTCCTCGCAGAACAGGCAGCCCACGCAGCGCAGTGCTTCCATATAATTTATGCTGGCCCAGCCTCCGGAGCCCTAGCGCTCCAGCACGTGTTGCAGGTTGATCATCTTCTGCCGGGCGTCCTCCAGGGTGGCCATCATGCTCAGACTGTGGTTGGCGAAGATGGAGTCGCGCGAGCCGTTGAGCACCACCAGGGGCTCGAAGTCGGCCAGCCCCAGTTCCTCGATGATGTTGTCAAAGAGTTCGCCGGAGCGCTTGATGCTGATGATTTCGCGAAATTCCCAGCGCAGGGCCGCCAGCACCTCGCGGATGCCGTAGGCCACCCCCCTGGCGAAGTAGAAGTTGTCGTCGATTTGGGTCCAGGGGACCTTGACCCGCTCACTGCGTTCCCCTTGGCTGTAGCGGTCGCCGGCGGTCTCCTCGCTCAGGCGCACCGGCCAGTCGCGGGGGGCGTTGGCCAGGCGGGTGTCCACGCCGCCCAGCAGGCTGGTCAGCTGCTCCAGGAGTTCCGCCAGGTTGTCGGAGCGGGCGAAGAAAGAGCTGCCGCCCTTGGCCAGCCCCTCGCGGTAGCGCTTCAAGGCCCGGATGCCGTCCAGGTACTTGCTCTCCGCCGAGGGCAGCATCCAGGCGCGCGGGTTGTTGCTGAAGCTGGTGAAGGCCAGGTCGGCCTCGGGGTCGATCTTGTCGGTGGTGCGCTGGCGTGAGAGCTTGTCCCTTAATACCCGCGTGGCGTAACGCATCACCTCCAGCTGTCCCAATTGGAAGTTCTGGGGGTTGTCCAGGAGAATGCTGGGCCACAGCAGGTCGTTGGGAAGCCAGGCCGTGAGCATCTGTTCGCCCATGCGCACCAGGGTGTCGGCGTAGACCGTGCCCCGGGCGATCTGGGCCGCGGGGGCGCTGGACTCGGCCGTCGCCGGGGCGCTGGCCTCAGCGGCCGCCGGGGCGGGGGAGGCCGGGGGCGCGGGATCGAAGTAGGCCGGGAAGGCGCGCTGATACTCGTACCACATCACCAGGGGGGCGCAGAGAGCATAGAGCAGCAGGGCCAGGGCCAGACCGCGCAACAGGCGTCCGGCTGGTCCCAGGCCCGCGGCCAGGGGGTTGAGGTGGCGCAGTCTGGCCCAGCGGCTGGGGGCTTGGTCAGGATCGGCGTGCATGGTCATTTCTCCTGGCGCTGGCTCGCGGCCGGCCCCCTAATTCCACCGTTGGAGCTTGAGTTTGTCAACCCCCGGTGCGCACCCGCCGGGCCAGATTGGTGGTGGACAACCCCTCCACCAAGGGGATGGACAGTACCCGCCCGCCTCGGGCCAACACCAGCTCATGACCCACGATGGTTTGGGGCGGCCAGTCGCCGCCCTTGACCAGCACGTCCGGGGCTATGGCCTCGATCAGCTTGAGCGGCGTGGGTTCTTGGAAGATCACTACCAGGTCCACGGCCAGCAGCCCCGCCACCACCTCGGCCCGCTGGGCCTGGGGCACCAGGGGCCGGTCGTCGCCCTTGCCCAGGCCGCGCACGCTCGCATCGGAGTTGAGCCCCAGAATCAAGAAGTCGCCCAGGGCGCGAGCCTGACCCAGGTAGCGCACATGCCCGGCGTGAAGCAGGTCGAAGCAGCCATTGGTGAAGACCACCTTGCCGCCCCGGGCCTGCACCCGGCGGGCGGCGGCCACGGCCGCCGGCAGGTCCGCGATCTTCTGGCGGGCGTCAAAACTCATGGCTTATATCTCCGCAGGCCCCGGACCCCGGCCCGGCGCCCGGGCCAGGGTGACCACCGTCACCTGTGTGGCGCCGGCCTCTTTAAGCACCCGGGCGCATTCGCCCACCGTGGCGCCGGTGGTGTACACGTCGTCCACCAGCACCACCCGCCGGCCCCTGACCAGGCTGGCCTGGCGCGGGTTTACCGCGAACGCCCCGGCCACGTTGTCCTGGCGCGCCTGCATGGCCAGCCCCACCTGGGGCCGGGTATGGCGCAGCCTTGAGAGCAGGCGGGGCGCCAGCAGGGGCCGGTTGCCCGGCTCCGCCTGGCCGGCCAGGACGCGGGCCAGGAGCAGGGACTGATTGAAGCCCCGCCGCCACAGCCGGCGATAATGCAGGGGCACCGGCGTCAGCACCTGGGCCTGGGGCAGTATAACAGACGCCAACCCCTGGGCCAGGAAACGACCCAGGGCGGCGCCGGCCGCCAGATGGCGGCGGTACTTGAAGTCGCGCAGGGCTCGCGCCAGGGGGCCTTGGTGCAGACCCAGGCAGATCAGGCGGTCTTGGGGCGGGGGATCGAAGCGGCAGCCCAGGCAGGTATCTTCGGGGCCGCCCGGGGGCCGGGGCAGACCGCAGCGGGGGCAGGCCCCGGGACCCAGCAGCATGATCTCCTGACGGCAGGCCGGGCAGAAGGCCTGGCCCGGGGCCGGCGTGGCGCCGCAGGCCGGGCAACCCGGGGGCAGGGCCAGGTCCAAAAGGGCGCGCAAGAGAGCCGGCAGGGAAGGGGGCATGGAAGCGGCAAACCTCCCGGGCCTACATCATCTCCACCACCCGCTGGGCGAAGACCGAGCAGGGCACCTCTTGGGCGCCCTCTATCTGGCGGGCCAGGTCGTAGGTCACCTGGCCGGCCTGGATGGCCCGCGAGCACGCCGGCGCGATCAGGTCCGCGGCCTCAACCCAGCCCAGGTGCTCCAAGAGCATGGCGCCGGAAAGCACCACCGAGCAGGGGTTGACCTTGTCCAGGCCGGCGTACTTGGGCGCCGAGCCGTGGGTGGCCTCGAAGACCGCCGCGCGGTCGCCAATGTTGGCGCCGGGGGCCATGCCCAGCCCGCCCACCTGGGCGGCCAGGGCGTCGGAGATGTAGTCGCCGTTCAAGTTGGGCGTGGCCAGCACCGAGTATTCCTCGGGCCGCAGAAGCGCCTGCTGGAACATGTTGTCGGCGATGCGGTCCTTGATTACCACCTGCCCCGGCCGGGGCTGGTGCTCCTCGCTGACCACGCGGCCGGCGTATTCCCGGGCCGCCAGGTCATAACCCCAGTCGCGGAAGGCGCCCTCGGTGTATTTCTGGATGTTGCCCTTGTGCACCAGGGTCACGCTGGACTTGCCCCTGGCCAATGCATAGTCCAGGGCGCGGCGGATGAGCCGCTGGCTGCCCATTTGGCTCATGGGCTTGATGCCGATGGCGCAGGCCGGGTCGATCTGTTTGCCCAGGTGGCCATTGAGGAACTCGATGAGCTGCCTGGCCTCGTCCGAGCCCGCCGGCCACTCGATGCCGGCGTAGACGTCCTCGGTGTTCTCGCGGAAGACCACCATGTCCACGCGCTCGGGGTGCTTGACCGGGCTGGGCACGCCCGCGATGTAGCGCACCGGGCGGATGCAGGCGTAGAGGTCCAGCACCTGACGCAGGGTGACGTTGATGGAGCGGAAGCCGCCGCCCACCGGCGTGGTCAGGGGACCCTTGATGGCCACCTTGAGGTCGCCGATGGCCTCCACGGTGGGCTGGGGCAGATACTCGCCGGTTTCGAAGAAGGCCTTCTCGCCGGCCAGAAGCTCCACCCAATAGATGCGCCGCGCCCCGCCGTAGGCCTTGGCCACGGCGGCGTCCAGGATCAGGCGGCTGGCCCGCCAGATGTCGGGGCCGGTGCCGTCGCCCTCGATGAAGCCCACGGCGGGGTGGTCCGGCACCAGCAGGCGCCCCTCTTGGTCCAGGCTGATGGCCCGGGAGCCGGCGGGCAGGCGCTCAAGTATGGAGGGAGCAGGGCTCATGGCTGTTGGTCCTCCCCGCCGCGCTCGGCGCGGTACTGGCGCAGAAAATCCTCATAGCTGGCTTCGGGGCTCAAGCCCGGGCAGTAGAGCTTGGCCTCCTCGAAGGCGCCCGCGTCGCGCAGCAGGGCATCGAAAAAGGGCCAGCGCCGGCAGATGCGCGGTTTGGCCTGGTGGATCAGGCAGCCTTTCGGCCCCAGCAGGGCGCAGTCGCCGTCCTGATTGGTCTTGATGAAATAGAGACCCTGGCGGGGCTGGCAATAGCGGTCGACGAACTCACGCGCCGACAGCCCCAGCAGGGCGGCGGCAGCGGAGATCTCCCCCTGCTCGAAGCTGATGCCGCCCTCGCCGTGGCAACACTGGCTGCAACGCAGGCAATTGAAGGCTGGTTGGCTCATGATTCTCCCACGCGGTCCCACGATGAGCCAGAGGGTACACCGAGCCCCAGCCCCTTGCAACCCAAAGCCCGGGTTGGCATAAACGGGCCGGGTGAGGCTGTGACAATGGCCAGCGCCGTCGGCCAGGCAGGCCCATTGAACAAGCAAGGGAAGCAAGGGCCATTGCGAGCGCCTTTTGGGGGCCTAGGCAATCGCGGCACAAATGGTGCGGCCCACATCCGGGTGTCGCCAGCAGCTCTACGGGCCAGGGGCTTATCCCCGCGCCCCCAGCAGGGGAAAGAGATTCTTCTTGAGATAGGCGACGATCTCCTCGGCGTCGCGCTGGGCGCGGTTCCACAGGCGGCCGCGTATTTTCTCCTTGGGGTCCAGGAGCCAGCGCTCGTCCAGGTCCAGCTTGAGGCGGTCGCACCAGTCCCAGGGCAGCTCCCGGGGCAGGCTTTCCTCCTGGCCACGCATTATGGCCCAGGCCAGGGTCCAGCCCCGGGCCACGTTGATGACGTGGTAGCCGCCGCCGCCCAGGGCGATCCAGCGCCCCATGGCCATGTCGCGCATGAGCTTGAGGCAGTGGCCAAAGCCCTTGGTGGTAAGGTTGAGGTTGGCCAGGGGGTCGGCCAGAAAGGTGTCCACGCCCAGTTGGGTGACGATGTAGTCGGGCTGGAAGGCCTCGATCACCGGGGGCACAATCTCCTCGAAGCACTGGATGTAGATATCGTCGTCGGTGTCGGGCCAGAGGGGCAGGTTCACGGCATAGCCCCGTCCGGCGCCGCGGCCCATCTCCTCCACCGAGCCGGTGCCCGGGAAGAGCGTGGCCGGGTGCTGGTGCAGGCTGATGGTCAGCACCTGATCGCTGTCGTAGAAGGCCCACTGCACACCGTCGCCATGGTGGGCGTCGATGTCTATGTAGGCCACCCGAAGCCCCTGGGCCAGGAGACCCTTGATGGTCACCGCCGCGTCGTTGACGTAACAAAAGCCCGAGGCCCGGCCGGCCATGGCGTGGTGCATGCCCCCTGAGATGTTGAAGGCCACCGGGTGCCCCTGGCGCACCACCAGGTCGGCGGCCTGCATGGTGGCGCCGGTCAGGAGCGCCGACCAGTCGTAGAGCCCGGGGAAGACCGGGTTGTCCTCGGCGCCCAGGCCGTAGGCCAATTGGTAGTCGCCGCCCTGGCCCTGGCTCATCTCGCAAAGGGTCTCCAGGTAGCGCCGGTCGTGGAAGGCGCACATCTGATCCAGGCTGGCGGCCTTGACCGGCACCGCCGGCAAATCCAGCCCGCACAGCTTGATGAGTTCGTTGACCAGACCCAGCCGCCAGATGCGCAAGGGATGGTTGGGGCCGTAATCGAATTTCAGCAACTCGTCGGAATAGATATAGGCCGGGGCCGGTGGGGGAAGCGGCTGAGCCATGGGCGACCACCTGAGGTTGTACTTATTATTTTGGCACCATAGCACCCTCGGGGGGTGGTGGCAAGCGGGGGTGGGGCAGCCTGGCGGGCGGTTGACAGGCCCGGCCAGGGCTGGTAAATTGCATTTTTGATATAACTCCTGGAATCGGCGTCAAATTTCGGGGGAGGAACTCATGAGCCTAAGTTCGCTGGTGGCCTCGGACCTCACCGCCGCCTTGAAGGCCCACGACGAGCTGACCACCTCCTGCCTGCGCCTGATAAAAAATGCCCTCCAGAACAAGGAAAAGGACCTGCGCCGCCCCCTGGGCGATGACGAGGGAGTGGCCATACTCAAGAGCCTGGCCAAGCAACGCCGCGAGAGTATAGAGAAATTCACTGCGGGTCACCGCCAGGACCTGGCCGACAAAGAGGCCGCCGAATTGGTCATCATCGAGCGCTATCTGCCCACCCAGCTTGATGAAGCCCAGATCAATGCTATTCTTGACGAGGTTTTCCAAGAATTGCAGCCCCAAGGACCCAAGGACAACGGCAGGGTGATGAAGGCGGCCATGGCCCGCCTGGGCGCCCAGGCCGACGGCAAGCTGGTCAGCGCCCTGGTGCGCCAGCGTCTGTAGCTTTTCCGCGGGGGCTTACGATTACGGATCAAATGCCCCAACATTCCCAGGAGCTATACCGGCAGCCCCCTGCGTCGGCCGCCCCGGCCCCGTCCCCATCGGGCCAGCGGCCGGCCTGCGTCGACCAGCAGACCCTCTTGGTGCTGGAACTGCCCCAATTGCTGGAACGCGTGGCCTCGCGGGCGTCAAGTCCCCTGGGCGCGGCCCTGGTGCGCCGCCTCAGGCCTTGCGCCGAGGTGCCCACGGTGCTGCGCCGCCTGGGGCGCCTGAGCCAACTGCGCGCCCTTATCAGCGAGAACGGCGCCCCGGTGCTGGAAGGTCTTCAGGACCTGAGCCCTATGTTTTCGCGTCTGGCCGTGGACGGCGCCTACCTGGTGCCCGAGGAGCTTGAGGTGGTCTGCGACTTCCTGGGGGCCGTGGGTAGCGCGGCGACCTTCCTGGAACCCAGCGCGGAGCGCTTCGACGAGCTGTATCGCCTCTACAACCGCCTCACTCCCCTGCCCGAGCTGGCCCGGCGGGTGCGCCAAGTGGTGGGGCCGGGGCACTCGGTGGCCAGCAATGCCTCGCCCCAGTTGGCCCGCCTGCGCCGCGATCTGCACCACACCCGCGACCGCCTGCGCTCCCAGCTCTCGGCCCTGGTGGGCCGCGACGACATGTCCTCGGTATTCAGCGACCAGATCGTCACCCAGCGGGCCGAGCGTTTCGTGGTGCCGGTCAAGACCGACGCCAAGGGGCGTCTGGCCGGCATCGTGCACGACTACAGCGGCTCCGGGGCCACGGCCTTCGTGGAGCCCCTGGAGGCCGTGGAGGGCAACAACCAGCTGGCCCTGTTGCGCCGCCAGGAGCGCGAGGAGGAAGAACGCATCCTGCGCGAGGTGGCCCGCGACCTGGGAGGCAACCTGCAAGCCCTGCGCGAGGACCTTCAGGCCCTGGCCCAGTTGGATTGCCTGTTGGCCCAGGCCTCATTCTGCCAGCGCCTGGACTGCGCCGAGCCCCAGATCAACAGCCAAGGGCGCATCGAGCTTTTAAAGGCCCGGCACCCCCTGCTGGCCTGGCGGGCCGGCCAGGGCCGGGGCCGGGCCGCGCCCATAGACGTCAGCCTGGGAGGCGAGCTGCGGGTGCTGGTGGTCAGCGGGGCCAACGCCGGCGGCAAGACGGCTACCCTTAAGACCGTGGGCCTGTTGACCCTCATGGCCATGTGCGGCCTGCACGTGCCGGCCCGCGCCGGCAGCCGCCTGGCGGTCTTTGACCAGGTGATGGCCGAGCTGGGCGACGAGCAGGACCTGGATCAGGACAAGAGCACCTTCACCGCCCACGCCGGCCGCCTGGCCCAGATGGTGGCTGGGGCGGCGCAAGGCTCCCTGGTGCTCATCGACGAACTGGGCGGCGGCACCGACCCCAGCGAGGGCGCGGCCCTGGGCATCGCGGTGCTGGAATGGCTCAAGGACCACGGCGCCACGGTGCTGTGCACCACCCACTTCCAGCGGCTCAAGGCCTACGCCGCCCTGACCGAGGGCGTGGAGAACGTCTCGGTGGCCTTTGACGGCGCCACCGGTCGGCCCACCTACCAGTTGCACTACGGCCTGCCCGGTTTCTCCGACGCGCTCACCGTGAGCCGGGGCCTGGGATTTCCGCCGGAGCTGATCGCCAGTGCCGAGGCCCAGCTGGACCAGAGCGAGGGCCAGGCCGTGGCCCTGATGCGCCAGGTGCACGAGGCCCGCCAGCAGGCCGAGGCGGCGCACGCCGCCGCCCAGACCGACCGCCTGGCCGCCGCGGGCGAGCGCCAGGAGGCCCGGCGGCTACTCAAGCAGGCCCAGCAGGAGCGGGCCGGGGCCTTGAGCGAGGGCAAGCGCCGGGTGCGCGAGGTGGCCAAGCGCCTGGAAGAGCGCCTGGAGGCCCTGTTCCAAGAGGCCCAGACCGCCAAGGACGCCGGGGAGCCGCCCAAGCCGGGGCGGCTCAAGCAGGATATTTATCAGGCCCGGCGCGAGGCCCTTGACCAGGTGGACCAGTCAGCCGGCATCCAGCCGCCCCCGGAGCCGGCGCCCCGGGCAAACGCCGACGTCCGCGCGCTCAAGGCCGGCCAGGCCGTGGAGCTGACCAGCCTGGGGCAAAGGGGAGTGCTTCTGGAGGACCCCCGCCCCGGCGCCGAGAGCGTGGCCGTCTCCGTGGGCGTGGCCGGAGTGCGGGTGCTGGTGCCCTTGCGCGAGATGGCGCCCCTGCCCGCCGGGCAGAAGCCCGAGCCGCCCAGGCGCGAGGTGGTGGTGCTGGCCCATGCCGGCGACGGCCTGGATTTGAACGTGGTGGGGCTTACCGTGGAGGACGCCCTGCCCCTGGTGGACAAGGCCCTGGACCAGGCCATCCTGGCGGGCAAGCCCAGCCTGGCCGTGGTGCACGGCGTGGGCACCGGGCGTTTGCGGGCGGCGGTGCGCGAGTATCTGGACCACCACCCCTACGTGGTCTCCACCCACCGGCCCGAGGGGCGGCGGGGAGGCAACGGCGTCACCGTGGCGGAGTTGAGGGAATGAGCGCTAGCGTTGGCCGTCACGCCCCCAGCGGGCCAGGGATGGCCCGCCAATTTGCCCGGGCCGTAGGCCGGGCGATTTGGGAGTCTGCCCGAATTCAATTCGGGCAGGCGATGC
>JAKAGJ010000043.1 GCA_021815655.1 Deltaproteobacteria bacterium
CGGCCTGCCCAGCGAGGCCCAGTGGGAATATGCCGCCCGTGCCGGCACCACCACGCCCTTTTACACCGGCCACACCATCACCACCGACCAGGCCAACTACTTCGGCCGGCGTCCCTACGACGGCGGCCCCGTGGGCATCTACCGCCAGGACAGCACGCCGGTGGGCAGCTTTCCCGCCAACCCCTGGGGTCTCAAGGACATGCACGGCAATGTCTGGCAGTGGTGCGCCGATTGGTTCGACCCCGGCTACTATGCCGGTTCCCCGCTGACCGACCCTCCGGGTCCCGCCCAGGGACGGGAGCGGGTGCTGCGCGGCGGGGCCTGGAACCTGCCAGCCGAGGACGTGCGCTCGGCGCGGCGCTATGGCCGGCCGCCGCAGTTGGGGCACAACCTGGTGGGCTTCCGCCTGGCCAGCCCGGCCGACTAGTACCGGAGCCGGGAAATTGCCAACCCGGCCGGCGGGTGTGCTAGCATAAGCCCAGTCCTAAACAAGGAAAGGCCTCCAGCCCAATGACCTCGCCCCTGCGCAAATGGCTCGACATCCAGCCGGAGGAAGTGGGCCTGTTCCTATGGACCGCGGCCCTGTTCTTTATGATGCGCAACAGCGACCTTATCTTCGACAACTTCGTGGAGACGGTCTTTTTGAAGCGCTTCGGCGTGAAGTACCTGCCCATGGTCTACATGGCCAACTCCGTGGTCACCTTCTTCAGCATGGGCGCCCTGATGGGGCTCTTGATGCGCGTGTCCAGCGGGCGGCTTTTGCGCAACATGCTGGTCTGCTTTGGTCTGACCCTGGCGGCCCTGCGCGCCGTGGTGGCCATGGAGGTAAGCTTCGTCTACCCGCTGTTGTTTCTGCTGCGCTCCCAGGTGGAAGCCCTGAACAACCTGGTCTTCTGGAACATGGCCAATGACCTGTTCAACACCCGCCAGTCCAAGCGACTGTTTCCGCTCATCTCGGCCGGCGGCGTGCTGGGGGCCATCATGGCCAGCTTCAGCACCCCGCCCCTGGCCAAGGCGGTCAGCCTGAACAACTTCATGCTGGTCTATACCGTGCTGTGCTTCATGGCCGCCGCTGTGGTCTGGCGCATCTCCCAGCTGTTCCCCACCCTGTCCCTGAACGAGCGGCGCGAGTCCAAGGGACAGAAACGGCCCACCCTGGTGGAGGAGCTGAAAAACGTCTGGCCCCTGATCCGCACCTCCACCCTGGTGATGATAATGGTGCTCATCACCTTCCTGCCCAACGTCATGATCCCCATCATGAACTATCAGTTCAACTTCGCCGTCAACGCCGCCTTCAAGTCCGAGGGCGGCATGCTCAACTTCTTTGGCTGGTTCCGGGGCGGGCTTTACATCATCAGCTTCATCATCCTGATGTTCGTGGGCAAGATATACGGCCGCTGGGGCCTGCCCGTGGCGCTGATGTTCCACCCCGCCAACTACATGATCGCCTTCATGGCGCTTCTGGCGCGCTTCGACATCTTCTCGGCCATGTACTCGCGCATCTCCACCAGCGTGCTGCGCGACACCATCAACAATCCCGCCCGCGAGGTCTTGATGGGGCTTTTCCCGCCCCAGAACCGGGCGGTGATGAAGACCTTCCTGCGCGGCACCGTGGTGCGCATCGGCATAATACTGGGCTCGGCCGCCACCATGCTCTGCCAGGGCCTGATCCATCCCCGCTACCTGTCCATCGTGGGCCTGGTCTTCGGCAGTGGCTGGGTGGCCGTCTCCATCTGGCTTAAAAAGGCCTACCCCCGCATCCTGCTGGACCTCATCTCCAAGGACACCGTGGACCTCAAGTCCCTGGAGCGCTCGGACCTGGAGGACCTGTTCCAGGACCGCGACGCCCAGACCCAGCTCACCCTGGCCTGCCGCCAGGCCCAGGGCGCCGACTGCGTGTGGTACGCCGAGATGCTGCGCGGCCGCGAGGTGGAGGGCCTGGACCAACTCTTGCTGGAGCTGTTGCCCGGCAAGGACCAGGACGCGGTGCTGGGGCTGCTGCCCCTGGTTTCTCCCCAGGCGGGGTCCAAGGCCCTGGAGGTCTATGCCCGCCTGGCCGACCCGGCCAACCCCGAGCTGTGCCGGGCCTTGGCCCAGGCCGCCGGCCGCCAGGGCGCCGAACAGGCCGAGGCCCTGCTGCGGCAATTTTTGGACCCCAAGTACGACCTTGGCACCCAGGCCCAGGCCATGATCGGGCTCTATCGCCACGATCCCCAGGCCATGGCCCGGCGCATCGCGGACTGGCTGGAGGCGGACACCCTGGAGCGGCGCCTGGCCGGGGTGCAGGCCGCCGGCGGCTCCGGGGACCAAGCCTTCCTGCCCCGCCTGCGCGGCATGTTAAAAAACGAGACCGACGTCACTCTGGTCGGGCAGCTCCTGGTGGCCCTGGAGCGCCTGGGTGATCCCGACCTGCGCGAGGAAGTGCTGGCCCGCCTGGCCGCCGACCCCGAGGGGCTGCCCCGGGAGCTTCTGGAGGCCTTCGCGGTGGCCGACGAGCCCTCGGCCCGGGCCTTCATCGGCCTCTTGGGGCATGGCTCCCAGCCCCTGCGCGACCTGGCCCTGCGCAAGCTGGGCGAGGCCGACGAACTGGACAGCGCCCTGTTGATCGAGTCGCTGAGCACCCCCAACCGCCAGGTGCGCGAGGGGCTTTTCCAGCTCATGGAATCGCTCAAGATCAGCGACCGCGAGATCATGACCTTCGCCCGCAACCAGCTGGCACGCTCCTATTTCTACCTGATGGAGGAGCGGGCCGTGGCCCGCCTGTTAAAGCCAGGCCCGGCCAACGACCTGCTCAGGCAGCACTTCCTGGAGATGATGCACGCCCGGGTGCAGACCATCCTGCGGGTGCTGGAGACCCAGGACACATCGCGCAACATGCGCGTGGTGCTCAGGGGCCTGGGCTCGGCCGACAAGCGCCTGCGGGCCAACGCCGTGGAGGCCCTGGAAACCATCCTGGGGCGCCATCTCTCGCGGGCCATGGTGCCTCTCCTGGAGCAGTCCGACCCGGCCGAGCTCCTGGCCGCCGGGCAGCGTCACTTCAAGTTCAGCCAGGCCCTGGAGGACCGCCACCAGCTGACCGAGTATCTGCTGGGCCGGCGCAACTGGGTAACCCTGGCCTTGTTCCTGGAATACCTGGCCCAGGACAGCGACCCGGAGGCCTATGCCCGGGGGCTTAAACTCCTGGGCCAATTCGACGACCCCGTGGTCAAGGAGCGGGTCACCCGCCTGGTGATCGCCCGGAACGCGGCCTCGGGAAAGGAGACGGCCAGCATGGCGGACAAGCCCACCAGCCTGTCGGAGAAGATTCTTTTGCTCAAGGGCATGGAGATGCTCTCCGGCCTGGCGGTAAGCGAGCTGGCCGCCGTGGCCGCCGTGGCCGAGGAGGTTTCCGTGGCCGCCGGCGAGGCGATCATCCGCGAGGGCGAGATCGGCGACACCATGTATTTCGTGGTGTCGGGCCGGGCCCAGGTGAGCAAGGTGGCCGAGGCCGGCTGCCAGATCGAGTTGGCCACGTTGGAGCCGGGGCAGTATTTCGGCGAGATGGCCCTGTTCGACAACCTGGAGCGCTCGGCCACGGTAACGGCCCTGGAGCCCACCAAACTCTTGATGCTCCACCGGCGCGAGTTCAACGAGGTGGTGCGGGAGTATCCCCAGGTGGCCATGCAGATCTGCACCGACCTGAGCCGGCGGGTGCGCCACCTGCAAGGCAAGATACAGGGCCTACAGGCCTGCGAATGGACCGGCTAGAACCACGCCTCCGATCAATCCGCGATCAATAGTCATCCATGGTCCGCATACCGATAGGCGTTCAAACTCCACGTTTGAACGCCTGTCGGTATCAGAGGCCGGCGGCGAACTCCATCAGCGCCCCCCGCACCCGCCGGCGCACCTGATCCAACCGGGAGGCGATGAGTTCCTGCCGCTCAAGGTCCAGGTACAGCCCCTTGTTTAGCTCCACCTGGGCCGCCATGAGCCCGCGGGCCATCAGCGCCGGACCATAGTGGCGTGTGATGAAGCCGCCGCTGTAGGGGGTGTTGTAGGCCACCTCCAGCCCTTGGGCCGTCAAGGCCTGGCCCAAACGCCGCAGCATCTCCATGGAGCAGGTCTGTCCCCCCCGATTGCCCAGCACCACCTCGGCCCGGCTTCGGCCGGCGTCGGGGGCCCTGGCCGGCCCCACGGGGTCCATGGCGTGGCAATCCAGGAAAGCCCTTAGCCCAGGGGTCAAGAGGGCCTGGGCCAGGCGCTGGTGATAGGGGCGGTAATAGGCCGCGATACGCCGCTCGACCTCGGCCGGGTCCGGCTCCTGGCCGGTCCGGAAGACCGGCCGGCCGCCGAAGCTCAAGCTGGCCACCACGCCTTGGGGGCCCAGGTCGGCGGGGTCGCGGTTGAGGTCCACGGCCAGCCGCGACCAGGGGGCCGCCAGGGTGGCCAGCACCGGCAGGCCGGCGAAAATCTCGGCGGTGCCCAGGTCGGCCTCCACCCGGGCCTTCAAGGGGTCCAGGGCCAGGGTGGGGGCGATCTCCGGCGGCAAGGCGCTGGAGCAGTGGGGCAGGCTGATGACCAGGGGCAGGGTCACGGCCATCAAGCCCGGCGGGCGCGTTTCTGCAGCACCCGTTCCTCCACCCAGTCGATGACCGAGGCCTCGATCTTGAGATTGCTCAGGCGGTTGATGCGCGGGATGCCGCCGGGGCTGACCACGTTGATCTCCACCAGCTTGTCGCCGATGATGTCCACCCCCACGAAGAACAGCCGGTCCTTGACCAGGCGGTCCTTGATGTGCTCGCAGATGCGGCGGTCGCTGTCGCTGATCTCGTGGCGGGCGGCGCTGGCCCCGGCGTGGATGTTGGTGCGGAAATCGCCCTCGGCGGGGATGCGCTTCATGGCCCCCAGTATCTCGCCGTTCAAGAGCAGGATGCGCACGTCGCCCTGGGTCTTGACCGCCTCCAGATACTCCTGGACCATGATGGCCTGGCGACGGGGATAGGGCTCATTGGCCTGCACGTAGTAGTTGATGAGCGAGTTCAAGTTGTCGCGGTCCTGCACGCTGACCTTGATGACGCCCTCGCCGCCGAAGCGTTGCAGGGGCTTGACCACCATGGCCCCGCCGAACTCCTCGATGATCTTCTTGAGGCGGCCGGGATCGCGGGAGACGTGGGTCTCGGGGATGATGTCGGGGAAATTAAGCAGGTATAGCTTGCTGTTGGCCACCATCTGCCCCACGGTGCCGTTGATGACGAAGACCTGCTCGTTGACCGGGGTGAGGAACTCCATGGTCTGGTAGATCAAGGGCGGGTCCTTGCGCAGGAACAGGGCGTCCAGGTCGGTGATCTGCTCGTAGATCAGGTCTTCCTTGCGCAGGCAGGCGATGGCCGCCTGCCAGTACTGGTTCATCTCCAGGCCGCGATCCACGGTGACGTTGCGCATGCGGGCCACCAGACGGCTGGCGCGCACGTAGACGTCATGGGGCTCCAGGAAGAATACGGTGTGCCCCCGCTGGTTGCACTCGTACATCAGGTGGCTGGTGGTTTCCCACAGAGGATCAATGGACTCCAGAGAGTCCATCATGAAGGCGATTTTCATGTTGCATCCTTCCTGGGCCGGCCCCTAACGCCGCCGCCCGCGGTCCCCACCCAAGGCGGCGGCTGGACAGCCCCCCGGAGGGAGGCGCCAGCCGGCTGTCTAATCCTAGCACATTGCGGGGGGCTGGGCGTTTCAATTATGTAACAGGGAGGCCGGCCGCCGCCGGCGCTCCAGGCTGTGGACGGCCGGCCATTATCGTGATGTGCAACGGCCAGCCTGGCGGTATCATTTTCCTTGGAGGCCCTGCCTGGGCCGGCCGATCAACAGGCCACCCGCCGCCGGCGTTCCGCGCGGCCGGGCGGCGCTTTCCGGCAAGATGAAAGGCGAGTACCCATCATGACCAAGCGGCGGCGTTTAGGTTGGCTGGTGTTTTTGGCGCTGTTGCTGCTGCCCGCGGCGGCCCTGGCGGCGCCCCAGCGTCACATTCTTCCCAGCGGGCTGACCGTGATTCTAAGCGAGAACCACGAGGCCCCGGTGGTCTCCTTCCAGGTCTGGGTTCGGGCCGGCTCGGCCTACGAGCGCCCCGGCGAATACGGCATCACCCACCTCATCGAGCACATGATCTTCAAGGGCTCGCCCAGCCATCCCAACGGCGACATGGCCAAGCGCATAGAGGCCCTGGGTGGCGAGGTGAACGCCTACACCACCCTGGACCACACCAACTACCACGTCACGGCCGCCAGCCGCAACGCTGGCGAGGTCCTGGGGCTCCTGGCCGACGCCGTGGTCAACGCCTCCTTCGACCCCGTCGACCTGGCCCGGGAAAAAGAGGTGGTGATCGAGGAAATACGCATGGACCAGGACAGCCCCGAGCGGCGCCTGGACGAGCAAGCCTTCCGCCTGGCCTATGGCGACCACCCCTACGGCCGGCCGGTCATCGCCACCCCAGAATCGGTGCGGGCCATAACCCGCCAGAACATCTTGGATTACCGGCAGCGGTTGTACCGGGCCGGCAACGTGGTGGTGGTGGCGGTGGGCGATTTCTCGGCCCCCAAAATCCTGCCCCTGATCGAGAAGGACTTTGCCGGGCTGCCGGCCAACTCCGGCGAGACCGTCGCCTTGCCGCCGGTGGAGCCGCAGGCGGGGCCGCGCCTCAAGATCATGCGCGAAAAGGTGAACCAGGCGGCGATAAGCCTGTCCTGGCGCATACCCGGCCTGCCCAGCCCCGAGGTCTATGCCCTGGATATGGCCGCCGCCGTGGCCGGCGAGGGCAAGACCAGCCGCCTTTGGTCCCAGGTCAAGGAGAAGCAGGGCCTGGCCGACGCCGTGGAGGCCTCGGCCTACACCCCGGCCGGCACGGGGCTGTTCCAGGTGGAGGCCCGCCTGTCGCCGGACAAGGTGCAGAAGGCCTGGCCCGCCCTCCTGGAGCAGACCCTGTCCCTGATGGCCGAGCCGCCCGAGCCGGCCGAGATGGAGCGGGCGCGGGTCAACAACCAGGCCGACTTCGTGCGCAGCCGCCAGACCATGCAGGGCCAGGCCCGCATGCTGGGTTATTTCGAGCTGCTGCGCGGGGGGTATGAAAAGGCCGAGGAATATCTGGAGCGCTACCGCTTGGTGCGGGCCTCCCAAGTGGCGGCGGCGGCCCAGGCCTACCTGCGCCCCGAGGGGCTGTCCATGGTGGTGCAGCTGCCCGAGGGCGCCCCGGCCCCGGACCTGGCCCAGTTGACGGCCCAGGCCCGCGAGGTCTTCGCCAAGCTGGCCCCGCCTCCGGCGGTGGCCCAGGGCGGCGCCTTGCGCACCCAGTTGGCCAACGGACTTACCCTGATCGTCAAGCCCCGCCGGGACGTGCCCCTGGTCTCCCTGGTGCTGGCCGCCCCCGGGGGCCAGGCCGCCGAGACCCCCGCCGACGCCGGTTTGTACCAGTTGTGGGCCAAGGCCGTCACCCGAGGCGACAAAAGCCACAGCGCCGACCAACTGTCGGCGCTGCTGGAGGACCGCGCCGCCAGTCTGCACGGCTTCGCGGCGCGCAGCACCGCCGGCCTGGTGGGCTCCTTCCTGGCCCAGGACTGGCGTCTGGGCCTGACTTTGCTCAGCGAGGCCTGGCTGACGCCCACCTTCCCCGCCGAGCAGGTGCAAAAGGCCAAGGAGGACCAGTTGGCCCGCCTGCGCAGCCAGGACGACCAGCCCACGGCGCGGGCTTTCAAGCAATTCCGCCGCATGCTCTACCGTGACCACCCCTACGGGCAGGACCCCCTGGGCAGCCCGGAAAGCCTGGCCGCCCTGGACCGCCAGGCCCTCATCAAGGCCCACCAGCGCATGCTGGGTCCCCAGGGGCTGGTGCTGTGCGTGGTGGGCGACGTGGAGCCCCAGGCGGTGCGCGCGGAGCTGGAGCGGCTGTGGCCCAGTACCCCTGGCCGGGCCGAGATGCCGGCCGTGGCCACGCCCGCCCCGCCTGAGCACCCCCGGGTGGAGAGCGTCAAGGATGCCAAGGCCGCCCAGACCCAGATATTGCTGGGCTTCCCGGCGCCGGCGGCCACCGACCCCCGGCGTTTCGCCATGCAGCTTTGGGAGGCCGTGCTGGGCGGCCAGGGCGGGCGGCTGTTCCGCGACCTGCGCGACAAGCACTCCCTGGCCTACAGCGTGCAGGCCTTCTACAGCAACTCCTGGCACGCCGGGTCCTTCGGCGTGTACATGGCCGTGGGCCCGGGCAAGGAGCCCCCGGCCCTAAAGGGTCTCCAGGCCCATTTGCAGCGGGCGCGCCAGGAGCCCCCCGAGCCCCAGGAGCTGGAGCGGGCCAAGAACTACCTCTTGGGGGTGCAGGCCATAGCGCAGCAGGGCTATGAAACCCAGGCCATGACCATGGCCGTGGATGAGCTCTTGGGCCTGGGCTTTGACTATTACCTCAAGGTGCCGGCCCTGGTGCAGGCCGTAACCCCGGAGCAGATGCGCCAGGTGGCGGCGGACGTGTTGCAGCCCAACCACCTGGTGGAACTGACCCTGGGGCCGTAGCGGGGGGTTTAAAAGGCCATCCGTGGATTTTTTCAACCTGAACTGGCTGAAGTTAATTCGGCTAATTTGTCGAAAGGCTTGATCCAATAGGCCGGCGCCTTTCGGCGGTCCCTCCCCTAGGCTCCCGGCCAACCTTTGGGCTGGATGGATTACTGGCCCGCCGGCAGGCTGCTTATCAACAGCCTGCCGGCGCCCCTTGGGGCCCGGGCGCCAGGCGCCTCTTGGGCCAGCGGCGGAAAAGAGTTATGATGGGCCTGGGCGAGCCGCCGGCTGGCGGGCCGTCGCGACTTGAGGAGATGGGGACCAGGAGGGCATCCGAGGAGCCAAGCATGAAAAAAACCGCCGCCGTCATTCTGGCCTGCCTGCTCTTGGGCAGCCCCCTGCTGGCTCGGGCCGAGCGCGACGTGGAGGCCGACCCCCAGGCCATCCGCAAGGAGATCGAGAAGTTGCGTATCTCCTACACCGACGAGCATCCCGACATCCAGATACTCAAGCGAAGGCTGGACCGCGCCCTGCAACGCAAGCAGGCCCAAGACAAGGCCAAGGCCCTGCGCCAGCAGCAGAGGCAGGCCGGCCCCGCGGCGCCGCCTTCCCCTGGGCCGTCACCCGGCGTTCAGCCCTAGTCGGGGCCGCGGGCCTTTCAGCCGTCCAACTGGTATTTGCGGATCTTCTGGCGCAGGGTCTTGCGGTCGATGCCCAGGGCCTCGGCCGTCTCGCTGCGCCGCCCCCCCAGTTGACGCAACACCCTGCCGATGTGCAGCCGCTCCATCTCGTCCAGCTTCATGGGCTCCTGGTCCTCGGAACGCTCCCCCACCAGGCTGCCGGCGGCCTCCAGGTCGGCGGCGTCGATGATGGTGCCGCTGGCCATGA
>JAKAGJ010000044.1 GCA_021815655.1 Deltaproteobacteria bacterium
TCCATCCTGGCGGTGCACGAGGCCTTTGGCGGCAGAGTGAACCTGGCCTCCGGGCAGCCAGTCAGGCTGCCCAATGGGGCCATGTCCAGGTCCAGCATCTGGTGGGTGTGCTTGAGGTAGGTCCGGTACGGTTTGATCGATGCCGCAGCGGGGAGTAGCGATGAAGACCGTGATCCTGGTGGAGCCAGATCCCAGTCGCTGGCGCGAGCACTTCTACGGGTTGCCCGCCGCGCGCTGGGCCGCGCTGGAGGGCAAGAGCTTTTGGGTCACCGGCGCGGGAACCGGTTTCGGGCGCAGCATGGCCTGCGCCCTGGCCGCGGCCGGCTGCCAGGTCATCCTGACCGGGCGAAGACGGAAAAAGCTGGCCGAGAGCCTGACCGCGATGGAGCAACTCGAAATCTCCCCGGCCAGGTGCCAGATCGTGCCCGTCGATATCACCGACCGCCAGCAGGTTTCCGAGGCCTGCCGCTTGGTGGAGCGGCTTTGTCCGCGCCTGCACGGCCTGATCAACAACGCCGCCCTGCCCAGCCGGCCAGGCAGCGCCAGCCCCCTGCAGAACGATCCGCCGGAGCAATGGGACCGCATGCTGGCCACCAACCTGACCGCGCCCTGGCTGCTGACCAGGCAGGTCTTGTCCCATCTGCTGGCCAGCGGGAGCCCGCGCATCTTGTTCATCTCCAGCGAGGCCGCGTGGGCTTCCACGCCCGGAGTGGGCATCTACAACCTGAGCAAGGCGGCCCTGAACTCCCTGGGCCACTCCCTGGCCCAGGAGCTGGCGCGCGACCATCCCAATCTGGACATCCAGGTCAATGTCCTGGCCGCGGGCGAGGCCCGCACTGAGATGAACCGCGCCTCGACGCGTTCGCCCCATGCCATCGTGGGCATGGCCCTGGCGCTGTTGTCCCATCCCGCCGGGGGACCCAATGGCCGTTTTTTTGCCATGGACGGCCGGCATCTGGGGTTCGGGCACACGCCGCCCCACCCCTCGCCCTTGCTGGAGGCCCCGCCCGAGGCCCCGGAGCAGGCCGAGGGCAAGCGGTTGTTCATCCATCATTGCCTGGCCTACGACGACGGCCCCGCCGACCTGCGATGCCTCAAGGCCCTGGAGCAGTTCATGGTCGGGGGAGGCGGCAACCTGGCCATCTATGGTAATGGCCAGTTGAGCCACTACCTGTTGCGCCACTTCCCCGGTCTGGCCAGTCGGGTGCGCTGCATCATCGAGGACGACCCCGCCAAGCCCGGGCCGGGTCCGGGTGGCATCCCGGTGCTGCCCCTGGCCGAAACCCCGGCCGAGGTGGACACTATCTTCCTTGCCTCCACCCGGGCCTTGGCACTGGCCCGCATGGGCAAGCGGATGCTTGGCCTGGGACGCAAGCTGCGCTTGTTCACCCTGAACGCCATCGAGGTGGTGGACAAGGCGGCCATCCCCGCCCGGGCCTGGCGGGAGCCAATCCCCGGCAACTGCCCCGCCGACCTGCCGGACATCCACTTCGAACCCGGCAAGGACGTGATCCTGCTGGAGCTGCCGCCGCGCTACATGCCCATGATGCCCTATGGCCTGGGCTACGTGCACAACATCCTCAAGGCCGCGGGCGCGGACGTGCAGACCATGGACCTGAACATCATCTTTTATCACCGCTACCATACGCGCCGCATCCTGGACGGCGAAGAGAAGGGCGTGTGGCCAGTCGGCGATGTGGGCGGGGGAGACCCGTGGGAGGGCTCCAACACCGACCAGTGGGGCGATCCCCTGGCCCTCGAGAAGTTCAGGCTCGACCTGGAGGAGGTCATCGCGGGGCTGATCGCCGCCAGGCCAAGAATCCTGGGCATGTCCCTCAACGGCAACAACGGCTTGCTGGTGGAGGAGGTCATCCGGCGGGTCAAGACGGCACTGCCGGAGACGGTGGTCCTGGTGGGGGGATACGATTGCGTCTATCGCGAGATGGCCCTGACCAAGTTCGAGCTTTACGACTACATGTTCGTGGGGGAAACCGAACTGACCCTGGGGCCGGCGGTGCGGGCGCTCCTGGCCGGCCAACGGCCCAAGGACCTGCCCGGGGTGATCTCGCGTTTCGACAGTCCCGATCGGCAGTGGCGGGACGCGCCCCTGCCCACCGCCCTGGACGCCATCGAATTCCCCCGCTACGAATGGACCGACCTGAATCTGTACCGCGACTGCCGCGGCGTTTGCTCCACCCCGGTCGCGGGCAGCCGGGGCTGCCATTGGGGGCGCTGCAACTTCTGCGCGGAGTGCTTCAACTGGCGCCGGCGCGAGCCCGGTAAAGTTGTCGACGAGATCCAGTGGCATGCCCAGCGGGGCTTCGACGTGTTTCATTTCAACGAGAGCGACGTCAACGGCGATCCCAGCCATCTGCTGGAAATCTGCCGGGAGATCATCCGGCGGGGGTTGGAGGTCAAGCTGTACGGCCAGATGCGCATCGACCCGCGCAACGACCTGGAGTTCTTCCACACCATCAAGCAGGCCGGGTTCACGGTCTTGCGTTTCGGCGTCGACGGCTGGACCGACCATGTCCTGCGACTGCAACGCAAGGGCTACAGCATGCGCACCGTGGAGCAGAACCTGCGCGATTGCCATCGCGCCGGGCTCCTGGCCGCGGTGAACATGGTGATCGGGGTGCCCGGCGAGGCGGAGGAGGACGTCGAGGAGTCCATCCACAACGTCATAGCCCACCGGCGCCTGATTCATAGCGTCAGCACCATCAACATGCTGCGCCTGGCCGGCGGCAGCCGCTACTACCTGTTCCCAGAGCAACACAAGATACGCTTCCGGGGCGACCGGGACCAGATATACCGCGACCATCAGTTGCGCATACCCGATCGGCTTTGGTACAGCGAAGAGCCCTACATCGACCACGAGGTGCGTTGGGACCGCTACATGCGGATCCTGCGCGCCCTTTACGAGAATGGCGTGCCACTGGGGGAATACGCCAAGTGGGAGGTGGTCAAGGAGGCCAACCGTCAAAAGGGCCTGAACTCCGCCAGTTTTGGCGAGGCGGTGGCCAGCGAATACGCGGCGCGCGGCGAGATGCCGCCCCTGCAGGCCGCCCGGCAGCGGCACATCAATGGCTTGGACCTGCGCAACCAGGGCCGGCGGCGCGAGGCGGTTCAGGAATTGGCCGCCGCCAGCCAGTTGGACCCTGACAACCCCGCGATCCTCAACAGCCTGGCCGTGGCCCAGTGGGAGTTTGGCGAAACGGGCCCGGCCCTGGACAACCTCCGGGCTGCGCTGGCCCTGGAGCCGAGCAACGGCCAGGCGCTGTTGAACCTGGCGCGGATCCTGGAGTCCATGGGCCGCGCGGGCGAGGCGGTGGGCCTGCTGGAGGATTTCCTGGGACAGGGGGGCGACCCGCACCTGGAGCGTGAATTGGCTCGCATGCGACGCCCGGCCTGACCCCAAGGGAGGGCAGGGACCGGAACGGAGGTGCGGGGCGAGCGGTACAGGACGCCCGTGGCCGATGACCGCGCCACGCGGGTGGCCGACCTGCTGAAACGCGACATCACCGCCAGCCGACCCAATGGGCCTTGAACGACCGCTCCGGCCCAGGTGGGCCCCTGGCGCGGGTTCATGCCCGCGTCCCTTGCCATCGACGTGCCAAGGAGCCCCAGCAGGGTAACGGTCGAGGTTGGCTGGGCCGCGCCGCCCCTGCCCACGCCATCCCGCTATGGGCGGACCAGGGCCTCGATCTGGGCCAGCAGGGAGGCGTTCGAGAAACCGGGCAGATCGGGGGCTCCGCTTCGGCAGGAGGCCACGCAGGTGCCGCAGCCCTTGCAGGTGACCGGATTGACCTCGGCCTTGCCGTCCTGGTCCTGGGTGATGGCCTGGTAGGGGCAACAGGCCACGCATACCCCACAGCCCACGCAGGCCGACTTTTTTATGCGAGCCACCACGCCGCCCACCTTGAGCGATGGTCGGTTGAGGATGGCGGCGGCCCTGGCGGCGGCGGCCTGGGCCTGGGAAACCGACTCCTCCATGGACTGGGGGGCCCTGGCCAGCCCGCAGACGAAAACCCCGTCCGTGGCGAAGTCCACCGGACGTAGCTTGGGGTGGGCCTCCTGGAAGAAGCCGTCATCGTCCTGTGGCACCTTGTAGAGCTGGGCCAGGGGATTGGGCGTCTCGGGAACGATGGCCGTGGCCAGGACCAGGAGATCGGCCCTGATGCTCAGGCGCCGGCTGAGCACCCAGTCCTGAAAGCCCAGTTCCAAGGCGTCGGTGGTTTCCTCCACCGTGAAGGGCTGTTCGTGGTCATAGCGAATGAAGTGAATGTCCTCGGCCCTGGCCTCCCTATAGATGTCCTCGCGCAGGCCATAGGTGCGCAGGTCACGGTTGACCACGAAGACCTGGGCCTGGGGATTGGCCTCCTTCAGGCGCAGGGCGTTGCGCACCGATTGGATGCAACAGACCTTGGAGCAGTAGGGCCGCTCCGGAATGCGGCTGCCCACGCATTGCAGGAAGACCACCCGGTTGGCCTCGAGCAACTGGGGGTCTTCGTCGCCCAGGCGCCGATCCAGTTCCAGGTTGGTGAGCACCCGGGGGCTCTTGCCATATAGATAGCCCTCGGGGCGCAGTTCACCGGCCCCGCAGGCGATGATCGTGACGCCGTGTTCCAGTACCTCCTCGCCGAGGGGGCTGTTGATGGTGGTGTGGAAATTGCCCACGAAGCCCTCTGCCTTGATGATGCTGGCCCCCAAGTGGACGCGGACCAGGCGGTCCCGAGTCACCAGCCTGATCATTCCCTCCAGGTTCTCCCGCACGTCCTCGCCGCTGCCGGTTTGCCCCAGGCCCAGGGCGTGGCCGCCAAGGACGTTGCTGCGCTCCACCAGATGCACCACATAACCCTGTTTGGCCAGACTCAGGGAGGCGGCCATGCCGGCCAATCCGCCCCCCACCACCAGGGCCGCCCGATTGACGGGCATGTCGCTCTCGTTCAGGGGCTCCAGCAATCCGGCCTTGCCCACGGCCATGGCCACAAGGCTTTCGGCCTTGGCCGTGGCGGCCTCGGGGTCGTCCCCGTGCACCCATGAGCATTGGTTGCGGATGTTGGCCATCTCGAACAGGTACTTGTTGAGACCGGCCGTCTCCAGGGTCTGCTGGAACAGTGGCTCGTGGGTGCGCGGCGTGCAGGCGGCCACCACCACCCGGTTCAGGCCCTTTTCCTGGACCACCCGCGCCATCTGCGCCTGGGCGTCCTGGGAGCAGGCGAAACGGTACTCCTCCACGTGGGCCACGCCGGGCAGTCGGGCGGCGTGGGCGGCCACCCTGGGGCAATCCACCACTCCGGCGATGTTGGAGCCGCAGTGGCAGACGAACACCCCTATGCGCGCCGGCTCGCCCGCGACCTCGCGTAGCGCGGCGGCCCTTGGCCGGCTCACCAGGGTGTTGCGGGCCGAAGCCAGGAGGCCGGCGGCCAGCCCAGCGGCGGCGCTGGCGTTATTGACCGAGGTGGGGATGTCCTTGGGGCCCCTGAAGCATCCGCCGGCGAACACCCCCGGCCGGGAGGTGACCACCGGCGCAAAGGCGCTGAACTCCGGGAAGCCGTGCGAATCCATGCGCAGTCCCAGGCTGGCCGAGAGTTTCCGTTGTTCGGGACCGGTGCCGCTGCCCACCGAGAGCACCACCAGGTCGAAGACCTCTTCCTTCAAGTCCCCGGGTGGCAGGGTGTAGCGCAAGCGCAGGGCATGGCCGCCGGGCTCGGGAGTCAGTGACCCAACCCGTGACTTGATGAAACGGACCCCTTGGTCCTGGGCGCGGTTGAAGTAGCGCTCCGCGTTTTTGCCCTGGGTGCGCATGTCGATATAGAAGATGGCGGCGTCCAGCCGGCCGTGGGCGTGCTCCCGGGCCAGCATGGCTTGTTTGATGGCTATGGTGCAGCAGGCCGAGGAGCAGTAGCTGGCCGCGCCGGGGTGCTGGGAGCGCGAGCCCACGCATTGAATCCAGGCGACCTTGGCCGGCTCGATCCCGTCGCTGGGCTTGACCAGGTGCCCCATGTTGGGGCCGGTGGCCGAGAGCATGCGCTCGAACTCCAGGCTGGTCACCACGTTGGGTTGGGAGACGTAATGGTAGTCGTCCTCCTGGGCCGGGTCATAGGGCCGGCTGCCCAGGGCGAGGACCACCGCGCCCACGCGCAACTCGATTTCGCTGGGCTTCTCGTCCAACCGTATGGCCCCCGTGGGACAGAGCTTTTCGCAGGCGCGGCACTTGCCCTTTTGCAGATAGATGCAGTGGTCGGGGTCGATGGCGTACTTGAGCGGCACGGCCTGGCTGAATTTGATGTAGGCTGCCTTGCGCTTGGCCAGGCCCATCTGGTACTCGTCATCCACTTTCTTGGGACATTTTTCGGCGCAGACCCCGCAGGCGATGCAGGCCTGGGTGTCCACGTAGCGCGGATGCCTGAGGACGCGGGCGCGCAGGTCTCCCGGCTCCCCTTCCACCGTCAGCAACTCGGCCAGGGTGAGGAGCTCTATATTGGGATGCCTGCCCACCTCCACGAGGCGGGGAGAGATGATTCACATGGCGCAGTCGTTGGTGGGGAAGGTCTTGTCCAACTGGGACATGGTCCCCCCTATGGAGGACGTGCGCTCCAGCAGGTAGACCTTGAAGCCTCCCTCGGCCGCGTCCAGGGCGGCCTGCATGCCGGTGATGCCGCCGCCAACCACCAAAATGGCGCCTATCACGTCTTTTGCCATCGTGCTGCAAGTCCCCTTCGGCCCCCGGCCCGTGGACCGGGAGGCGGGTTAATAGAACTGCTCCAGGGCCAGCGGTCTGAGCCGGTTCTTGCCGATGCCCAACTCGGAGGGCGAGCACCCCAGGCTCAAACCCACCAACTGGGGCAGGAGCACCGCCGGCAAGGGGGGTCCCAGACGGCCGTCCGTCCGTCGCTGCACCTCATCCAACTGGAGCTGGCAGTAGGTGCAGGCGCAGAGGATAAGCTCGGCCCCGCCCTGGCGCGCGCCGTTCAGCTTGCGCTGGGTCAGGGACAGGGAAAGCTCGCGGTTTTTGCCCCACAACGGATTCCCGCAGCACTCCAGGCGCTGGGGATAGTCCAGGGTGTCCGCCCCGCAGAGGATCACCAGGCGTTCGAAGATGGTGGGCGTGGCCGGGTTGTCGAACTGGGTGACCTTGGCCGGGCGAAGGGCGTGGCAACCGTAGTGCACCGCCACGTGGAGCCCCTCCAGCGGGCGGATGACCGCGCCGGCCAGGCCGCTGTCCTCCACGTCCTGATCCAGCACCTGCATCAAGTGACGCACCCGGATGCCATCCTCTCGGCAGGTCAGGCCCTCGGCGGCCAGCATCCGGCGCACCTCGTTGGCGGCCTGGCTGTCGCCGGCCATATATTCCCGGGCCTTCATGAGACTGCCGAAGCAGCACTTGCAGGGAGTGAGGATGTCCAGGCCGGCGTCCTGGGCCAGGGCCAGGTTGCGGGCCGCGGAATACAGGTAGGCCATGCCGTCGCGGTCCCGCACCGGATAGCCGCAGCAGCCGAACTCCATTTCCTTGAGCCCCACCCCCAGGCGGCCCAGCACCGCCCGGGTGGATTCGTCGTACTGGCTCAGATGGAAGGGGAGCTTGCAGCCCGGGAAGTAGGCGAAGGTCATGACCGCGATCCCTCCTCCCTATTGGCGAAGCTCCCCCCGGCGCCGAGCCAGAAGCCCTGGTTGCGCAGTTCGTAAAGCAGGTCGGTGACAGGCACGCCCTGGGGACAGTGCTGCTGGCACTGGTAGCAGGTGGCGCAGTCCCAGGTCATGGCCGCCGCCATGGCCTGCTTCACCAGGCCCAGTTCCAGGGAGTACATGATCTGATGGGGCAAAAGGCCCAGTTCCTGGCCCGGGTGCTCGAAGCAGGAAACCACCGGGCAGACGTTGCTACAGGTCTGGCATTGGAAGCAGTAGCGGAAATAGCCTCGCTGGAGGGCCATGTCCAGCACGCCAATGGTCGGGCTGTTGCCCGTCACCTCCAGGGCGCGAGTCGTTTCCCCGCCATTGGCCCTGCGGTTGTCCACCAGGGCCTGGCGGGTCGAGGCGTAGACGGATTCCTGTCCCAGGGCCTCCAACTCCTCATCCAGGGCCTGCCACAGGTCTTGCAGGTCAATGCCCGCCGGACAGACCCTGGTGCATCGCTGGCAGCGCGTGCACAGGTCCGCCCCCTGGCGCATGTCGGCCAACTGGGACGCGCTGGCGTGCTTCAGGCCGGACATGGCCGCCAGCTTGAAGGAAGGCAGGGAGATGTCGCCGGCCACCACCCTGGAGGCGGCCAGCACCGAGCAGTGCTGGCTACAGGTGACGCAATGGGTGCAGGCTGTAAGGTCCAAGGCTCGCCGGGCGGCCCGGGCGGCGAATTGCCCGGGCGCGGCTTCCTGGGCGGTGGATGACCCCATGACCCCATTGGCCAGAAGGCTCAAGGGGGTGGACACGATGTGCAGCAGCTTGCTGAAGGGCAGGAGGGCCAGGGCCAGGAAACAGGCCAAAAAGTGGGCCACCCACAGCCAGTGGTCTGCCCTGGCAGAATTCAGTAGAGGCGCGGCGGGCGCCAGCATGCGCGACAGGGTCCAGGATCCAAGGGCCGACCGGGGGTGGGAGTGGCAATTCTCGCAGTATGCCTGGTGCGCCTGGCGACCCAGAGCCAGGTTGCCGGGGTCGGCCGGCCGGCGACCCTCGGCGAACACCACCCCGTATTGCTCCCGCCAGTACGCCTCCAGGGCGGCCAGCTCGGGGCCAGCCTCCAAGCCGGCGTACTCCGTGACCATTTCAGCAAAGCGGGCCTGGGAGGTGATCTTGACCGCCTTGAGGCCAAAGCCTGACAAGACAATCACCCCCAGGAGGACCAGGATGGCCACGTCCCCCGCGCCCGTGGCGCGGCGCGCGACCGGCTGGGCGCAGCGCCGCCAGGCAAACCCAGCCAGGCCAAGGAGCACCAGCAGCCCCAGCAGGTCCCGCAGCATGGCGTAGGGGAAAAGGGTGGAGTAGTAGTCAGGCAGCAGCCGTTCGGAGATTTGGCCTTGCAGGGCGTGAAATAGGACCAGCAGGACGAAACCCCAGAAGACGCCCTGATGGGCCGCCCAGCGCCAAGGGCTTTCCCTGAACAGGCGGCGTTGCAACAGGCCATCGAGAAATAGCGCGCCGGCCAGCTTTCGTATCTCGGCCGGACCTTGGAAACTTCGTAGGAGTCCGGCCGCGGCGGCCCTCAGCCGTTCGACGGGTCCGGCCGGAGGACTGGCGGTTCCCGCCTTGCGGCTTAGCCAAGTCCATGCCCGCCAGGCAAGACCGATCATCAGGACCGCTACGGCCAGAAGTAGACTCACGTTGAACAGCATGGCCCCGATGCTCTTTCGTCACGGCCCGCGCGAGCGAGAAAGTACCTAC
>JAKAGJ010000045.1 GCA_021815655.1 Deltaproteobacteria bacterium
GGCCTTCGGGGTGATGATGACCCCGGCGGTGGTGGTGGACGGCCAGGTGAAGCTGGTGGGCAAGGTGCCCGGCAAGAAGGACGTGCTGGCCTGGCTGGGCAAGTAGATTGAATCAAACATCGGGGACGGCGCCGCGGGAAATTCTGGGCCAAAGACCGCCAGAACCGCTGACGCGCCCAACTTGAGGAAAGACATGAACAAGAAAAGCATCATCGGATTGCTGGGCTTGGCCGGGTTCGTGGTCATGGCCGACAACTGGGTGGTTTCGCCCATCCTGCCGGCCATCGCCGAAAACCTCAACGTGGACATAGCCAAGGCTGGCCTGCTCATCAGCGCCTACATGGTCCCCTTCGGGCTCTTCCAGCTCATCTTCGGCCCCTTGGCCGACCGTTACGGCAAAAAGCAGGTCATCACCTTCTCCATGGTGATCTTCACCGTGGCCACCGGCTTGTGCGCCCTGGGGTCCGGTCTGTTGGACCTGGGGCTTTACCGGGCGCTGACCGGGGTCTTCGCCGCCTCGGTGATGCCCATATCCCTGGCGCTCATCGGCGACATCTTCCCGCTCCAGGAGCGCCAGGGGGCCATCGGCACCTTCATGGGCATCGCCTTCCTGGGCCAGGGGCTCAGCATGGCCATCGGCGGGGTCACCGCCTACTTCGTGAGCTGGCGGGGAGTGTTCGCGCTCTACGCCCTGCTCTCCGTCGTCCCCACCCTGATGCTCCTCAAGAGCTACCGCGGGCTTCCTTCCACCCGCAACCCCCAGAGCCGCCTGTTGGCCCCCTACGCCAAGCTTCTGGGGCAAGGGCGCAGCCTGGGCACCTATGCGCTGGTGCTGCTGGAGGGGACCTTCATCATCGGCAGCTTTTCCTACCTGGGCGCCTATATCGCCCAGACCTACCATTTCAATTATCTCTTGATCGGCCTGATCATGACCGGCTTCGGCCTGGCCACGGTGGTGGGGGGCAAGTTGAGCGGCAAGCTGGTCAAGTCCCTGGGAGCGCGCACCCTGCTAACCCTGGGGCTGTTGTTCGCCATGACCGCCGACCTGGTCCTGTCCTACTGGGGTCAGTGGTTGGGCGCGCTCATAGGCGCTGTGGTCCTGCTGGGCCTGGGCTTCATCTTCACCCACTCCACCCTGCTCACCCGGGCCACGGAGTTCGCCCAGCAGGCCAGGGGCGCGGCCATGTCCCTGGTGGCCTTCTGCTTCATGGGCGGCGGCGGGCTGGGCACCGCCCTGGGCGGGGCCCTCATCGCCAGGTGGGGTATGGGCAACCTGTTTGCCGCCTACGGAGCCGCCCTGCTCTTGACCTGCCTGCTCAGCTTCGTGCTGATCGGCCGCGCGGTGATCGAGGAGGCCCGGCTGGCCCCGCAGAAGGTGCGGTCGTAGCCGAGGCCGGTGAAGTCCGGGATAAGGCTGGCGAGATGGCCGGTCCGCGGGGCAAGGGCCCACGCCAGGCCGCGACGACAAGTTGGTATCGGCTGGCATGACGCCCAGCCGGACGTGGCATGAACGATGTCAAAAGCGCGCCGCGCCTTGAACCGGCGCGCGAAAATCAAGAGGAGCCAGTGATGTCCGATTCCTGTTGCCAGACAAGCCAAGCCAGCGAATGCTGCTCCACGGACGGCAATGTCATGCTTCTTTCCTGTTCCGGAGGTTCCAACGTGGGTCAACTAGCCAACCAGGCTTGCCTGGAACTTACTCAAGAGGGATTCGGCAAGATGTACTGCCTGGCCGGCATCGGCGGCGAGCTTTCCGGCTTCGTGCGCTCGGCCCTGGACGTGCCCAAAGTGGTGGTATTGGACGGCTGCGAGGTGGGCTGCGCCAAGGCCATCTTCAAGAAGGCCGGCGTGCCCCTGCGAGGGCATGTGGTGCTGACCGAATTGGGCATCGCCAAGAACAAGGACCTCAACCTCAAGCGCGATGAACTGGACAAGGTCAAGACCGCGGCCCGGCAGGCTTCCCAGGGCCAGTCCTGAAGCATCGGCGGCCCTGGGCGCGGCATCATGAGCGCGCCCGGGATTTGAAAGAAGAGGATGGTCCCCATGCAGGCGAGCGATCCCAGGTTGATCCTGACCGAGCCTGACGAGGCCATGGTCTGCTACTGTTCGGGAGTTACCAAGGGGCAGGTCACGGCGGCCATCATGGGCGGTGCGCGAACCCTGGCGGACATCAAGGCCGCCACCGGGGCCTGCGCCGTGGCCAAGTGTCAGGAATTGAGCCCGCGCCGGCGCTGATGCTCGCCGGAGATCAAGACGCTCCTGGGTCAGGAGCTGGAGAGGGATCCCTTGGAGAAGGACGGTCTTTTGGCGCCCCTTAAAAATAATGCCCGGCAAAAATAACCTTGGGCAACTGACAGGCTGTTGAAAAGCAGCCTGTTGGCGGGCCAAGGACGTCCCGCCAAAAAGCGCAGGCTCTTATGGCCAAGCTTTTGGGGAGAGTCAGCCGGATTGATTTCGGCTAACTCGGATTGAGAAAGTCCCTGGACGGATTCTTTCAACACCCTGTCAGGAGGGCGCTTTTTTGTTTGCCGAGAACAAACAGGCAGCGATGCTCAACATGGAAAAGCTCAAAAACGAGCCACAGGGTGGAGCTAGTCAACGCGCTGAAAAAGCGCCGGCGCACCCTTCAGATCATGGGCACGACCACGGCCACGCCGGTCATCATCACGTTGAGGTGGGAGAGAACGGCGGCGGTCGCCTTCTCTTCACCTTGGCGCTTAACTTCATCATCCCCACGGCGCAGGTCATCGGAGGCATCCATGCCCACAGCATGGCCCTCATCTCCGACGCCGTGCACAACTTCAGCGACTTCGTGGCGTTGCTCATTGCCTATTTCGCCTATTTGATCGGCAAGAAGAGCGCCACGCCCGCCAACACCTTCGGCTACAAGCGGGCCGAGGTGATGGCGGCCTTGATCAACGTTGGCATTTTGCTCGGCGCCTCGGGCTTCATTCTTTATGAGGCCTTCGACCGCCTGATGCACCCGGAGATGGTGCTGGGCCAGGTGGTGATCTGGATGGCCGGCATAGGCATCGTGGGTAACGGCCTTTCCGCCTTGGTCCTGCACCGGGACTCCAAGCAAAGCCTCAATGTCCGCGGGGCCTTCTTGCACATGCTGGGCGACCTGTTCACCTCGGTGGTGGTCCTGCTCAATGGCCTGATCTTGCTTTACCGGCCCTGGTACTGGCTGGACCCCCTGCTCTCGGTGCTGATCGTGGCCTTTATCCTGAAGAATTGCTGGACGATCATGAGGGAGGCCAGCGGCATATTGATGAACGCAACTCCCAAGGGGTTCGACCTGGAGAGAATAAAGGAGCATCTGCTTCAAATACCAGGCGTATGCGGAGTCCACTACATGCACTTGTGGAATATTTCGCTTAATAGCATCGCCTTTTCCTGCCATGTGGAGGTGACGGACCAGCCGGTGAAAAGCACTGAACAGCTGGCGGAATCCATCCGGCATGAGCTGTGGCATGACTTTGGTATAGATCATCCGGTCCTGCAATTCGAAACCGGCCAATGCGGCAACGGCACTTTGTTGTGCGAGATATCCGCAAGACCCAGCGGGCAACCCGCGGCCGTGAGCCGCCATGGCATTGGAGATTAACGATGCTTCTTCAAGGCTATCGCAAGGAGATATTCCGCCCCGAGTGCAACCCGAGCTTCGAGTCCCTGCACTGCTTTGCCCATCTTGACCAGGACGTGGGCGGGGCGCTGCCTTATCTCAACGCCTCCCTGGGAGGCTTTGAATACAGCACCGACCCGCCCAGCGTGACCTTCCGGGTGCACGGCAAGATCATCACCGTGCATCCCCGCTTGATCGCCGTCAACGCCCTCAAGGACGAGGACGAGGCGGACAAGATTCTGGAGTGGCTAAAAAGGGAAATCAACCAGGCCTGGGAAAACCGCGCCGGCATTGAGCCTTGCTATACCGGCCTGCCCCGGCCCCAGCTCCTGGAGATACTCAAGCTGTTGCCCAAGACCAACTGCAAGAAATGCGGCCAGCCCACCTGCATGGTCTTCGCCTCTCAGGTTATGGAGGGCGGCCGGGGGCCCGCGGATTGCCCGGAACTGGCCCCAGCCAAGGCAGAAGCCCTGGGCGCTTATCTCTCCCGGTTTTTCCGGGATTAGGCCGCCATTGGCCCGCGGATTCGTAACACAAACGTCGTTAGAGGAGGATCGGGGTCTGCCTTATCCTACAAATGGATCGTCAGGCGCGGATTTTGAACCTTGCCGCGCCCACAGGCCATTCATGAAAAAGGAGACCCCGAGCATGGCCAAAAGCAAAGTCCTTTTCGTATGTGTGCACAACAGCGCCCGCAGCCAGATGGCCGAGGCCTATCTGCGCCAACTGGCCGGCGAGCGCCTGGAGGTGGAGAGCGCGGGCTTGGAGCCCGGCCCCCTCAATCCCCTGGTGGTGGAAGTGATGAAGGAGGACGGCCTGGACCTGAGCGACAAGCAGGCGCGAAGCGTCTTCGAGCTGTTCAGGCAGGGCAGGATTTTCAAGTACGTCATCACCGTCTGCGAGTCCTCGCGCGAGGAGCATTGCCCCATCTTCCCGGGGGTGACCAATCGCCTGCACCTGCCCTTCCCTGATCCTTCCGAGCTTGGCGGCACCCACCAGGAGCGGCTGGCGGGCACCCGGAAAATCAGGGACCAGATAAGGCGGGCCGTTACGGAGTTGGCCGGCCAACTCAGCTGAGATCAGGCCCGGTAGGCATACAAGGAGATCGACATGCAGCCCATGGCCCGCAAAGCTCGCGTCCTTTATCTCTGCACCGGCAACTCCTGCCGCAGCCAGATGGCCGAGGGCCTGACCAACGCCCTGCGCGGGGATAAGTTCGAGGCCCACAGCGCCGGCGTCGAGCCCAAGCCCGTGGACCCCCGGGCCGTCAAGGTCATGGCCGAGGCGGGCATCGACATCTCCCAACAGACCAGCAAGGACGTGGGGCAGTTCATCGGCCAGCCCTGGGACTGGGTTGTGACCCTGTGCGACCAAGCCCACGAGTCCTGCCCCTTTTTCCCCGGGCCGGTCAAGCGGGCGCACGCGGGCTTCGACGATCCGCCCTTCCTGGCCCAGGACGCGGCCAGCGAGGAGGAGGCCTTGAACCACTACCGCCGGGTGCGCGATCAGATCAAGGCCTTGGTGCTGGGCCTGCCCGACACCCTGAACCGGCAAGACCAATAGAAAAAGGATCACCCCATGGCGGAAACCATTGTCAAACGCCTGTCCTTCCTGGACCGCTTCCTGACCCTGTGGATATTCCTGGCCATGCTGGCCGGCGTGGGGGCGGGTTGGCTGTGGCCGGGGACCAAGGACGTCATCAGTCGTTTTCAGGTGGGCACCACCAACCTGCCCATCGCCGTGGGGCTCATCCTGATGATGTACCCGCCCCTGGCCAAGGTGCGCTACGAGGAACTGGGCCAGGTCTTCCGCAACGTGCGGGTGCTGGCCCTGTCCCTGGTGCAGAACTGGGTCATTGGGCCAATCCTGATGTTCGCCCTGGCGGTAACCTTCCTCTCCGGCCAGCAGGAATACATGGTGGGCCTCATCCTCATCGGCCTGGCCCGCTGCATCGCCATGGTCATCGTTTGGAACGACCTGGCCCAAGGCGACCGCGAGTACTGCGCCGGCCTGGTGGCCTTCAACAGCATCTTCCAGGTGCTGTTCTTCTCGCTCTACGCCTGGTTCTTCATCACCTGGCTGCCGGCCCGCCTGGGGCTTGAAGGCGCGGTGGTGGACATCTCCATCGGCCAGATCGCCGAGAGCGTCTTCATCTACCTGGGCCTGCCCTTCATCGCCGGCATGCTCAGCCGCCTCATCGGCCTCAAGACCAAGGGGCGTCAGTGGTACGAGGAGCGCTTCATCCCCAAGATCAGCCCCATCACGCTCATCGCCCTCTTGTTCACCATCCTGGTGATGTTCTCGCTCAAGGGCGAATACATCGTGGAACTGCCCCTGGACGTGCTGCGCATCGCCTGGCCCCTGTGCATCTACTTCGTGGTGATGTTCCTGGCCTCGTTCTTCCTGTCCATCAAGGCCCGCGCCACCTATGAGCAGGCGGCCACCCTGTCCTTCACCGCCGCCAGCAACAACTTCGAACTGGCCATCGCCGTGGCCGTGGCGGTCTTTGGCCTGGATTCCGGCCAGGCCTTCGCGGCGGTGATCGGCCCCCTGGTGGAGGTGCCGGTGCTCATAGGCCTGGTCAACGTGGCCTTGTGGATCAAGCGCAAATACTTCCCCCACGCCGTGGCCGGCCCCAGCGGGGTCTGCCACGTTACCTGCAAGCCCTAAGGCCCCCACGGAGTACTGGAGAAATGACCATGAAAAAAATTGGCGCGCTAATGCTGCTGGCACTAATAGGATTGACCTGGGCCGTCCAGGGGGCCAGGGCCGAGGGACAAGGTTCGGCCTCCTCGGAGCTGCCGGTGAAGGGCATGGTCACCCTGGTGGACGTGGGCGCCGCCTCCTGCATCCCCTGCAAGATGATGGCCCCCATCCTGGAGGAACTGAAGCGGGAATACCAGGGCAAGGCTGAGGTGCGCTTCGTGGACGTGCGCCAGGACAAGCAGGCCATAGACCGCTTTCGCATCAAGGGCATCCCCTCCCAGGTGTTCTACGACCGCCAAGGCCAGGAGGTCTACCGCCACCTGGGCTTCATGGACAAGCAGGCCATCGTCCTGGTGCTGAACAAGCTCTGCGCCCAGTAGGGCCGGGCCATGAACCACGGCCAACCGTGACAAGCGGCGAGGGTCCATCATGGATGATTTCTTTCTCACCCTGCACGCCTGGATGACCAGCGGCAGCGCCTTGGCGGCCCTGGGCTGCTTTGCCTGGGGTCTGGTCAGCGTGGTCTTGAGCCCCTGCCATATGGCCTCCATCCCCTTGATGGTGGGCTACGTGGCCGGCCAGGACCGCGTGATCGCCACCCGCCAGGGGATTCACTACGCCCTGGCCTTCACCACCGGGCTGTTCCTGACCATCGCCGGCGTGGGCATCGTCTGCTCGCTCCTGGGGCGCATGCTGGGCGACGTGGGCCCCTATTGGACCATGCTGGTGGGCGCGGTGCTCCTTTGGGTGGCCCTGGACATGCTGGGGGTGGCCAAGGTATCCCTCTCCGGCGGATTGATGGCCAGGCTCAAGGTAAGGGGCCTTTCCGGCGCCTTCCTGCTGGGGCTGGCCTATGGGGTGCTCTCCGGCTCCTGCACCTTCGGGTTCATCGCCCCCATCCTGGCCATCATCACCATCCAGGAGCAGGTCCTCACCGGGTTAATGCTGATCGTGCTTTTCGGCCTGGGGCACTGCCTGCCCATCGCCGTGGCCGGCAGTTCCACGGCCGTGGTGCGCAGGGTGCTGGAAAACAACGCCATGCAGGCGGGGTCAAGGTGGTTCAGACGGGCCGCGGGCCTGGCCATCGCCCTCCTGGGCGGCTATTTCCTGCTCTTGCCCTTCCTCGAGGCCTGAGCGGGCCAGCACTATGGACAAGCCCGCCCGGCCGGGCTAATATCCTGGGCAGGGGCTTGGCCCCCCTGTCCAGCAGCCCTTGGAGGCTTCCCATGACGCGCAGCGAGCAGGCCCTGGCCATGTTCGGCCCGGGCTACAGTTGCTCACAGGCCATAGTGGCCAGTTTTGGCCCCAGCCTGGGTCTGGATGCGGACACGGCGCTCAGGCTGGCCCGAGGCCTGGGCATGGGCATGGCCCAGGGGCTCACCTGCGGGGCGGTGAGCGGGGCCATGCTGGTGCTGGGCCTGGCCCAGGGGCCCCGCCAGGAGCCGGAGCGGGGTCCGCGTTATGCCTGCTACGAGGCCCTCACGGATTTTTGCCAGCGTTTCCAGGATATTCACGGCTCGCTCGCCTGCCGCGACCTGCTGGGGGTGGACCTGGGCACGCCCCAGGGGCAGAAAGAGGCCCAGGAGCGGGGGCTGTTCATGAGCCTGTGCCCCCAGTACGTCAAGAGCGCGGGCCTGATCCTGGAGGACATGCTTTAACCAGCCCGGGGCCCCCACCGCGGAGCCGGCGCGGGATGTTCCTTGACAGTGCCGCAAGGGGCTGGTAAGAGATGTTTTCGATTTCAGGCACGTAGCTCAGGGGGAGAGCGCTACCCTGACACGGTAGAGGTCCCGGGTTCAAATCCCGGCGTGCCTACCACCCTCGCCCGTCACCGCCCGAGCCTTCCGGGGCACTCCTGGACCGCGCGGCGCAAGGTGTCACCCGGGCTAGAGGGATGTTTTTGTTTTATTTATGGAACATAGAAGCGGGAGGATATGGCCATAGCCAAGCAGGATCGCGTGCGGGTCAATCAACTGATCAGGACACCCTTGGTGCGCCTGGTCGACGCCGAGGGCGGGCAGGTGGGCATCGTGGCCATAGACCAGGCGCTGAGCCTGGCCGCCGAGGCGGGGCTGGACCTGGTGGAGGTGGCGCCCAACGCCGAGCCTCCGGTCTGCCGGATCATGGACTACGGCAAGTACAAGTTCCAGCAGGCCAAGAAGGCCCAGGAAGCCAAGAAAAAGCAGACCCAGACCCAGGTCAAGGAAATCAAGCTGCGCCCCAAGATCGAGGACCACGACTTCGGCTTCAAGTTGCGCAACATCTTGAAGTTTTTAGAAGAACACGATAGGGTCAAGGTCACGGTGCAGTTTAGGGGCCGCGAGATAGCCTACGCCGACACGGGACGCCGCCTGCTGGAGCGGGTCATCGAGGAGGTGGGCGAACGAGGCACCGTGGAGGGTTCGCCCAAGATGGAAGGGCGCTTCCTCTCGGTCTTCATCGCGCCCAAGTAGCCTTATATCCTGGCGCCCGGCGAACCTGGCGCGGCAAGCCGCCGCGCCGGCTAGGGCCACTTAAGCAGTGGTTAAGGAGAACGTCATGCCCAAGATCAAAACCAATCGCGCCGCGGCCAAGCGTTTCCGCGGCAGCGGTGGTGGCGGCATCAAGCGCAACAAGGCCAATGCCAGCCACATCCTGACCAGCAAGAGCACCAAGCGCAAGCGCGGCCTGCGCCAGGGTGCCATGGTCGATCATGCCAACCTCAAGGGCCTGCGCCGCCTGCTGCCCTATATTTAGGCCGCGGCCCAGGGGAGATATTTAGACCATGCCCAGAGCAAGACGCGGCTTCAAGGGCCGCCAACGCCGTAACAAGGTGCTTAAACTGGCCAAGGGCTACGTGGGTGGCCGGCGCCGCCTGTTCCGCTCCGCCACCGAGACCGTGCAGCGCGCCCAGGCCTT